>QHUV01000003.1 GCA_003222065.1 Gemmatimonadota bacterium
TTCGTGGTGACGAACGCGATGCCGCGCAGCACCCACATCGTGCCGAGGGTGATGATGAAGGGGTGTACGCGCAAGCCGACGACGAGCAATCCGTTCAGCACGCCGCAGAGCAGCCCGACGCCGATGCACGTCACGAGTCCGACGAGGACGATCGCCGGTGTGCCGGCTGCCCCGAGCGCGCGTAACGCCAAGCCCATAATCACCCCGGCGAGGGCGTAGATCGAGCCGACCGAGAGATCGATGCCACCCGAGATGATCACGATTGTCGCGCCGATGGCCATGATGGCGAAGAAGCTGGCGTCGGTCGCGATCTGAATGAGCGTGTTCGAGTTTAGGAAATTATTAACAGTTGCCCCAGTCAGGCGGTCGGCGTGACTTCCCGCGAGCGCCGTGAGGGCGATGACGAGCAACATGACGACAATGACGAGCCCAGTCTCCTGTGACCCCAAGAACCGGCGCGCGAGGGAGTTGGCCGTCGTCATGCGTGATAGCTCTCGCGGAAGCGCGCGTACGCCTCGTCGTAGGCGCGGTGCGCGTCGAGGGACGCCACCGCGGCTGGCTGGCGCGCGATTGTCGCGCGGGCCGCGGCCGCAATATTCGAAAAGGCGCCGATCCCCACGGCGGCGAGAAGCGCCGCCCCGAACGCCGGCCCCTCCTCACGATTCACCGTCGCGACCGGGATGCCGAAGACCTCGGCTTGTAGTTGACGCACGAATGCACTGCGTGCGCCGCCGCCAGTGAGCAACAGCTCTTTCGGCTGCTGAGCACCTGGTTGATCTCCGGATCGGCGGCGAGATCGCGCGCGAACTGATCGCGGTACCAGGCGAATGCACCGCCGGCGCTGAGCACCACCCCCATCAAGTACCACAAATTCGGCGCGACGTGACAGAACGTGTGCGCGCGTAAGGCGGGATCCACGCGAGGCTCCGCGACCGGGGCGAGCAACGTTCCCGATGTGCCCCAACTCGCCACGGCCTCACCAGGGGCAACGACTCCAACACCGGCCGCGCCGCAGGCGTTGTCGGCGCCGCCGCCAACAACCGGTGTCCCAACCGGCAGCGCCGACACGGTGCCGCCCTCGGCGGTCACGCAGCCGAGCACCTCGGATGACCCACCGACGCGCGGGAGGATGGACTCCGGCAACTCGACCGCTTGAAGGATGTCCGCGCTCCAACCAAGGTGCGCCGTGTCGTACATGAGCGTGGCGGATGCATCGGATGGTTCGGTCGCCAACTCACCGGTGAGTCGGTATCGAATGTAGTCCTTCGCGAGCAGCACCTTTGACAGCCGTGCGAAGGCGGCTGGCTCGTGATTGCGCAACCACAATACTTTCGGAAGTGTGAATCCCTCGAGCGCAGGATTCGCCACGAGATCGCGGAGCCGCTCCTCTCCACCGACGCGCTGCTCGATCTCGCGACACTCGGCAGTGGTGCGGCCGTCACACCACAGCAGCGCCGGCCGAATCACTCTGCCTTCCCGATCGAGGAATACGGACGAATGCATCTGGCCGGAGATGCCGACGGCAGCAACGCGCGCATTCGGATGTGTCTCGCGCACGGCACGAATGGATGCGATGCTCGCGCGCCACCACGCATCGGGATCCTGCTCCGCCCAACCGGGGCGCGGCGTCGAGAGCGTGAGCGGCGTCGTCGTCGACGCAACGACGTCGCCGCCCATCGAGACGAGCACCGCCTTCACGCCGCTCGTGCCGACGTCGATGCCGAGAACGTGCGCGTCCTCCACCTAACGAACACCCATCAGCAGTTCCATCGTGAGCTGGTCGAGGCGCTCGTACGCATACCCCGGCATCCGCAGCTGCTCGAGATCGAAACGCTCGTCTCGAATGGCACGCGCTTCGTCGTCGCTATACCGAACGCGATGACCGGACTCCGCCCCGCGCTCGCGCAGCTCGGCCAATGCCGCCTGAATCTCGGCATCAGCGTTGAAGCGTGCGACCTTCTGCTTGAGAATGAGATACGTGCGCATGCTTCCGGCCGCGAAATCCCAGACGCCCTGTTCGTCTTCGGTGGGCGAAGTCGAGTCCCGCCATCTGATCGTGCGCGACTTCCGGATTCAACCCCACCATTTCCGGGTGATCGAGCGTGTAGATGAACGCGAGCATGTGGCCGATCGTCGGCAGGTAAATATCGCCTCGTGGCTCGTTAGGCTTCGGCTCGAGCGCAAAACGCAGATTGTACCGTTGCGCCCGCACGTACTCGCACAGGAAGTTGATCGCATCGCGGAACCACTTTACCGCTTCCTGTGGATCCTTGGCGGCATTGGTCTCAGCGCCTTCGCGGCCGCCCCAGAAGACATACGTCTCGGCTCCCAATTCGACGCCGAGGTCGATGGCGCGCATCGTCTTCTGCAAGGCGTAACGGCGAACGGTCGCGTCGTTGCTCGTGAACGCGCCGTCCCGAAATACGGGATCGCCAAACAGGTTGGTGGTCGCCATCGGTACGCGCATCCCATGGTCGTCGAGCGCGCGCTTGAAGTCGGCCACGATCCGCGTCCACTCCGATGGCGACGCATCGCGCGGCACGAGATCGTTGTCGTGCAAGTTCACACCATACGCCCCGAGCTCGGCGAGCTTCTCCACAATTCGCGTCGGCGCGAGGGTTGCTCGCACCGGATCACCGAAGGGATCGCGACCGGCATTGCCCACGGTCCAGAGACCAAACGTGAAATGGTGCTCCGATCGCGGCGTATAGACATCCTGCGTCGTCATCGGCTTCTCATGGTATGGCTTCGCATCGTGGCTTGTGCTCATCACGGGGACAGCGCAGGGCCAGATAGTAGCTCAGCGAATGCGCCGGCGGCTCGACGCCGATCGGCAACGGCTGGTGAGAGAATGTCGCGAAATACTGCAGAACGGCGTCCCGCCACCAGCGAGCCTCGCGCTCCTGAATCGAGAGGAACCGCTCCGTTTCGGTGAACCGCTCGTCATCGATCTTTCCGCGCAGCGAGCTCCATGCGTGCCGCATGGCGCGCACGGTGTCGACGCCCGCCTGGTAGTGCAGTGCCAGCTCATCCCACAGCGTTCGCCCCGATCGCATCTGGTCGGTCCAAGCAACGTGGTGAAACCAGAGGAGCAAGTGTTCGGGCACCGTGGCACGATCTGCGTAACGATTCCGCACCGGCGGGAAGTATTGTGCAACTGCATTGCTGCCCGTGATCGTGCGGTCGAAGCCGATGCCGGCTGAATCCGCCCGATGAAAGTACACTGGCGACCAGTCGGCGCGCGTCACGCGCGCCCAAGGTGCGGGACCGTAGTGGTGGTTCGTACCCATGAGGTGTGCGAGGCCTAACGGCGTCATGTAATTCACAGCCGCTTCGCGCGAGACGAGCATGATGTGCACGATAGTCCGCACCACAGTGGAGTCGTTGGAGAACGACATGCGGACCCACTCGTCAGCAATCGAATCGGGCGACAGCCCATGATCCCACGCCAATCGACCATAGGCATACCAGTTCGCCTGATTGAACTCGGAGCCAGTCCAGTTCGTATCACTGCCGATGTTGGATACGCCGGCCATTCCCGTCTCTCGTTGCCCCTGCAGGGTGCCGTCAATCACCCTTCCAACGGTCGAGCCCGGACCGCGGGCGTAGGTCTCGGCGGTGAGTACTTCGCTAAAGAGCGGGGCGAGATACACCAGGTGCGAGTCTTCGCCGAGATACTCTTTCGTGATTTGAAGTTCGATCATCTGGGCAGTCTTCGGCATGGCGCCGAAGAGCGGATGAAAGGGCTCACGGGGCTGGAAGTCGAGCGGACCATTCTTGGTCTGCAGCAAGACGTTCGAGCGAAAGTGGCCATCGAGAGGGGCGAACTCGTCGTATGATTGCCTAACGCGATCCTCCGCCAGGGCACTGCGATACACAAACGCGCGCCACATTACCACGCCATGGTGCGGTGCGAGGGCCTCGGCGAACATATTCGCGCCGTCGGCGTGCGAGCGGTGATAGTCCTGCGGCCCGGGTTGCCCCTCCGAGTTGGCCTTTACCAGAAAGCCGCCGAAGTCCGGCACGTAACCGTAGATCTCGTCGATTTTCGCGCGCCACCACGCGCGGACCCTCGAATCGAGCGGGTCTGCTGTCGTTAGGCCGCCGATCTCGATCGGCGCGCTAAAACGCGCCGTGAGGTACACCGTGATCCCGTACGGGCGAAATACGTCGGCCAACGCGGCAACCTTGGCGAGATAGGCGGGCGTGAGCACCTTGGCATTGGCGTTGACATTCGTCAGCACGATGCCGTTGATGCCGATCGATGCGTTCGCGCGAGCGTAGTCACGATAGCGTGGGGAAATCGCGGGAAGCCGCGACCAGTCCCATAACGAGCGCCCGGCGTAGCCGCGTTCCACCGTGCCATCGAGATTGTCCCAATGGTCGAGCAGTCGGCGGCGCACGCGGGGGGCGCTCTTCATCGAAAATGCACTCACCGGCCGTTGAGTTTGCACGGCGCGCAAGAGCGCGAAGGTCCCGTATAACACCCCAATGTCGGTCGTCGACGCGACGATCATTACTCGACGGCCGCCTTTCCCTCGACTGCTACAGCACCTAACGATTGACGGTATTCTCGCAACCGCTCGGCATTGACGACGAGCCGATAGCGCAGCCAGAGCTCGTAACCCGTTTCGGCGTGCGTCGCGCCAATCGGCGCGAATGACATCGCCAAGACGAGAAGCTTCGCTCGCACGCGCCGACTCACCACGGAATCTTCGGTACTCGATCGTCCTTGGGATCGGCCCAACGCGTATTGGGGATCAGCGGCGTCCATCCGGGACGCAGCGGATCTTGATCGTACGGATAGGCGCCCAATCGCATGAAGAGCTCGTGGTACTCGGCAAGCTTTTCCCGGTCGAGCTGGACACCGAGACCGGGCGCCGTCGGCACGGCGATCGATCCGCCGCAGTAGCACATCCGTCCACCCACGATGATGTCGTCGAGGAGATGGTGGTAATGCGCATCGGCGGCGAAGGTGAGATTCGGAATCACCGCGCCCAGGTGCAGCATCGTGGCGAGCTGAATTCCGAGCTCACCAGAGGAATGCACCGCGACCCCCAATTGAAACGCCTCGCAGATAGCAGCGGCTTTCACGCACGCTCGAATGCCGCCCCAGAATGTCGTGTCGAGCAGAATGACGTCGACCGCCGTGTGCAGGACGTTGGTGGCGAGTTGCTCGAAGCTCACCACGACCGTGTTCGTCGCCAATGGCATGCGCACTTTTTCGCGCGTGCGCCGCATGCCATGCATTCCGAAGACGGGATCCTCCAGGTAATCGTTGTCGAGGTCCTCGATTGCATGCGCGAATGCGATCGCTTGCTCCGTCGACCACACGCCGTTCGGATCGAAGCGGAAGCGATCGCCGGGAAGCGACTCGGCGACAGCGCGATAACATTCCAACTCGTATTCGGGACAGAACACGCCGCCCTTTAGCTTGTGCGTCGTAAAGCCGTGCTTGCGCTTGAGCTCTGCCGCCTCGTGCACGAGCTGCTCGACGGTGCGGACTTCGTTCGCCCCATCTTCGTTCGGGTAGCGAAAAAACAAATACGACGCGAACGGCACGCGGTCGCGAAGCCGTCCACCGAGAATATCGGAGACAGGCACGCCCCAGCGCTGACCGAGAATGTCGAGGCACGCAAACTCGAGCGCGGCGAGAAGCTGCGTGCGGTTGTTGTAGAGTGAGGCGGTCGGGTTGGCTATGAGAAAGCGCATCTCCTCGATGCGCGCCGGATCTCTGCCGAGCAGATACGGCTCGAGCGCCTCGAAGGCAGCGACGGCGCTCTCGCCACCGCCGCCCATCTCCCCTAACCCAATCAGTCCATCATCGGTCTCGACCTCGACGATGGTGCGAACGAAGCGTCCCCAATGGCACCCGTTTGCGTGGCGAAGCGGCGCAGCGAGAGGTACGGCAATTGGGGTCGCCCGGATGTCGATGATCTTCATCGCGCGGAAAAACAAAGGACAAGGCCATACATCGACCTGATCAAGTCATATTATCACCACGATCTTCCCGTTCACCCGCCATGCTGTCAAGCGGAAGTCGCCTGCCATTTGCCACCACGCGCACGCTGGCACGCGGCTCGAGCCGCGGAGCGAGAAGGTGGAAGAGCAGGAGCGCGACGAGGTACGCCGATCCACAGAATCGAAAGACAGTCACATAGCCACCGTGTGATGCATCGAGGATAGCACCCGTATATCGCTGAAAGAGCATCGACGCCATGGCGCCGACAAAACCGCCGATGCCGATCACGGATGCGACAGCCCCCTGCGGAAAGACGTCTCCCACACTCGTGTAGAGATTCGCCGACCACCATTGGTGCGCGGCCGCGGCAACACTCACGAGGGCGACGGCGCCCCATAACGATGATGCGTATGGTGCGAACATGGTCGGCACGATGAGAAGCGCGGCGACGAGCATTGCGGTCTTCCGTCCGCGACTCACGGACCAGCCGCGCCGTATCAGGGAGCTCGAGAAGGCGCCGCCTGCGATCGAGCCGACGTCGGCGAACAGATAAATGGCAATCAACGGCGCTGCCAGCGCCGACAGGGTGACGCGCCACCGGGCATCGAGGAATTTCGGCAGCCAAAACAGATAGAACAGCCATACCGGGTCCGTGAGTGCCTTTCCCACAGCAAACGCCCAAGTCTCTCTGCGGCCGACAAGAGCGCGCCAAGAAATGCGCTGCGTCGCGTCGGCCGAATCACCACTTTCGATGTATGCGAGCTCGTCGTGACTGATGCGTGGGTGCCCTGCGGGGTCGTGATAGATCGCCAGCCAGACCGTCAGCCACACAAATCCGAGTGCGCCGGTGGCGATGAACGACGCTTGCCAACCCCACCGAAGCGCGATCCACGGCACGAGGATCGGTGCCAACAGCGCGCCGACGTTACTTCCGGCGTTGAAGACGCCGACGGCGAACGCGCGTTCGCCCTTCGGAAACCACAGCGCCACCGTCTTCACCGCTCCCGGGAAGTTCGCCGACTCACCCAGTCCGAGGAGCGCGCGCGCGGCCCCAAACGCGCCAGCCGTCCGTGCTAAGGCGTGCAACATCGCCGCAACGCTCCACACGACGATCGCCCCCGCGAAGCCGGTGCGCGAGCCAAGCCGATCCATGGCCAGACCCATGAACACCATGCCGACGCCATACGCGAGACTAAACCAGGAGACGATCGCTCCATACTGCGATTCGGTCCAACGAAGCTCTCCTTGCAGCGTTGGTGCGAGAATGCCGAGGACCTGTCGATCGACGTAATTGATCGTCGTCGCGGCAAAGAGCAACGCGACGACGGTCCACCGATAGGAGCGATGTTTAGACACCACTAAACACGCTGAAGCCGCCGTCGATCGCGATGAGTGTGCCCATTTCCCGTGCGATATTGACTTCGGGTGAATCCGACCCGAAGCTGAGTGTGACCTACGTTGAATCTGGGTTCTTCGCTGAATTTTGGGAGGTGCAGTAGGAGGCCGCTGAAACCGCTGACACTGCCCTGAGACCTCTGACGGGCTCCGTGTCGAGACACAGCTCCGCTCCCCAGTGATGTTTTGAATTTGTGAATGCGTCGGGAGGTTGCCCTGACCGGTGGAGCTTCCCGAAGCAGTTGAACCAACCCAGCTGCTCCTTGGTGCATGGAGCCGTCGCTGGCGAAGAGCGAGTCAGTGATTTCAGCGCTGTGTCAGTGGTGTCAGCGGCCCGGCCGACCTCAATGGTTCACGAAATTGCCGGAAGACCCTGAATCTGGAAGATAGGAACTCTCCCATGATCAAAATGTTCACGCTGTCGCATTGCGTTCGTCGGTTCGCTCGTTTGGCCAGGCTGTTGGTCTGTGCGGCCAGCGCCACGACCGCACTGGCGCAGCAGCGTACAGTCGCAGACAGTGCATCGGCTTGGACGGCGGCGGATGACCACAAGCAGATGATGCAGCAGCTCGGCATCAAGGCGTTGCGCCCTGGTCCGAGCGGCAACGAGCGGGATCCGAACCACGCCAACTATGAGGAGACGAAGGCGAACCCTTTCACGTCGCTACCCGATGCGCTCATTCTGAAGAACGGGCAGCGAGTCACGACGCGGGCACTGTGGAGCAGGCGACGAGCGGAGCTCATCGAAGACTTCGAGCGGGAAGTCTATGGACGCATTCCGAAGAACGTGCCGAGAGTCACCTGGAAAGTGATCGCGAGCGACACGGGCACCGTCGGCAGTCGGCGTGTAATCGGAAGGCAGCTCATCGGACACGTCGACAATTCCATGTTTCGCGAAATCACAGTTGATATTCCGCTCACACTCGTTGTCCCAAGCGACGCGAAGGGGCGCGTCCCCGTAATGATCATGTTCAGGCCCGGGACTCTTCCGCAGGCCCTCGGCAGGCCTGCTCCGCCGGGTGCGCGAGCCAGTCCTTTCCTTGCGCCACCGGCCGCGGGCGATGACGCACCGGCGACGGAGCAGCTCATCGTCGACGGATGGGGTTTCGCATTCTTGAATCCGACAGCCGTTCAGGCGGACAATGGTGGAGGACTCAGGCGCGGCATCGTCGGCCTCGCGAACAAGGGTCAGCCGCGCAAGCCTGACGATTGGGGCGCATTGCGCGCGTGGGGTTGGGCCGCTTCACGCGCACTCGATTATCTCGAGACTGATTCGACGGTGGACGCCAAGCGCGTCGGGGTGGAGGGCGTCTCGCGCTACGGCAAAGCAGCGCTCGTCGCGATGGCGTTCGATACGCGCTTCGCGGCGGTCCTCATCGGATCATCTGGCGAAGGCGGAGCCAAGTTGCATCGACGCAACTTCGGCGAAGCCGTCGAGAGTCTTACCGGCGTGGGTGAGTACCACTGGATGGCCGGCAACTTCCTGAAGTACGGCGCGTCGGAAGCCAGCTTCGGGAGCAAGACCGCGAACGATTTGCCGGTCGATGCGCACGAGCTGCTCTCGCTCTGCGCGCCTCGTCTCACGTTCGTGAGCTATGGCGTTCCAGAAAAGGGTGATGCGAAGTGGCTCGATCATCAGGGAAGCTTCATGGCAGCAGTCGCGGCGCAGCCGGTGTTCCGTCTGCTTGGCGCGCGCGGTCTTGGCGTCTCCGATGATTACATGAAGGAGCGAATGCCGCCGGTGAATGTTGGTTTACTCGATGGTCAATTGGCATGGCGACAGCACGACGGTGGACATACCGACGTACCGAATTGGAAGTACTTCCTTTCGTGGGCGGATTATTATTTCAATCGCCGGTTTACACCGGGTCGTGCCGTCGCTGGTGCGACAGCGGCGACAGCGGCAGTCGGAGGACCGGAGCCAGCAGATAAGCCGGCGCCGCGGACGGATGCGAACTCGATGCTCGCGCACCAACAGCTGCTTGCTAAACGCACGCAAGGCACCATCGACGTGTACTTCGAGGGCAACTCGATCACGCGGCGCTGGGGCGCAACGGACTATCCGCAGAATCTCGCGAACTGGAACGCGAACTTCTTCGGCTGGAACGCCGCCGACTTCGGCTGGGGTGGCGACCGCATCGAGAACATACTCTGGCGCATCGAGAATGGAGAGCTCGATGGCGTCAACCCAAAGGTCATCGTCATTCTCGCCGGCGCGAATAATGTTGGTCGGGAACCTGGCGGAGACGACAAGGTCGCGGACATCACCCGCGGCATCAAAGCGCTCGTCGACCTGTGCCGGCAAAAGGCGCCTAACGCGACCCTGATCCTTACCGGGATCTTTCCGCGCAACGACAATATCGCCGTGATGCCGGAGATCATGCGCATCAACCAGAACATCTCGCGCTTCGCGGACGGCCATCGAATCCGCTACCTCGACATCAATGACAAGTTGGCCGACAAGGACGGCAAAGTTTTTGACGGACTCTTGGTCGACGGCCTGCACCCCACGGTCCGAGGATACCAAATCTGGGCGGACGCGTTGAAGCCGATGCTCACCGAGCTCTTGGGGCCTCCCGCGGCGACAGATCAGGCGCCGCCGCCCACCGGCGATCCCAGCGCACGGCGCCAATAGTGGCGCGGGCCATGTTTAGTGAGTGCTGATACTAGTCGTGTGGATCCGAACTGATGAGAGCAGGCGCTCAGCGGCCCCCGCCCAATCCATGACGGCAGGCTATCCCGGAATCGCTGGATGGGCGCAAATTTGGCGTGGGGCCGGCTCGCGCCTGCTCGCATTAACTCAGTGATGCTCCACAGTGAGGACACGAGCGATGTCTCTCTCCCGTCGTGAATGGTTGAGGACCCTAGGCGTGGCGGGCGTCGGCGCCCTGACGCCACTCGAGAAGCTCGCCACAGCCGCATGGCCTGGACGAAAGATGGCACCGGCAACAGCGCTCGAAGTCGCGACACTCCGCGCACCGGGCGATATCGTCGAGCTTTATTCCACGAGCGACGTGTTCACGCCAGCGCGCGGCCGCACGTGGATGAAGTTCAGCTTCGATTTCCCTGAGCCGGCCATCGTCTTCGGCGATCACCGCTTCAGCTTTCTCGTGTTCACGGACGAGAACACCTATGGCCTCGATCGCTCGCGCATGCGCGCGACCGGCACGAGCGAGGCGCTGGAGTTGACCTGCGACGAATTCGTCTGGGCGGGTGGACAAGAACGCGCTCCAGGGAAGCTCAGGGCGGCTTTCAGTCGGCGCGACGCAACCGTCGAATGGCACATCACGGTCGAGATGGACCGGCCAATCAAATCCGTAACAACAGTAATTCGTGATGTGCCGCGTGGCCGGATCTCCGTCGGCGGCGGTCAGCTCGTCGACACCAAGGATGGCGACCTCCTTGTGGGCTATCCGTTCGGCGCGGGCGACTTGCACAACTTCGATGTCACGAGCATAACGACGGCGGTCGCTGTCGTCGAGGCGGGCGATCGCGATTTCCGCTATCTCACGACACTCGACAACCTCGTTAGGCCGAAGCGCTACTATTTCCAGGCCGGTGAGCGCGCGTTCCGCATCGAAGCGGTGTATGAGCACGACGCTTGGCGCAACGACCGCCGATTGGAGGTGCCCGGCTGGCAGCTCGGTCGTGCCCCGTCACTCGATGAGGCTGTGGCGGCGCACATGCAACATGTCGAGCAGGCGTTCGCGCTCCAGCCATGGGAGTCGCGCGCCGACGTCCCGGCATGGATGCGAACGATCGCGCTCGTCACGACGCTGCACGGCATGCACTACACCGGGTTCATCTTCAACGACTACGCGCGGCAGCTCGAGATCCTGCGCTGGATCGCGACTCAGATTCCCGCCGAGCGTGTGCTGGTCTTCCTGTCGGCGTGGGACGGACGCTATTACTGGGACTATCCGAATTACACGGTGCCGAGCCGGATGGGAGGGGAGACCGCGTTTCGTCGCCTCATCGCCGAGGCGCAGCGGCTCGGCTTCAAGATGATGCCAATGTTCGGCGCGAACGCGGCAAATCGACGGCAGCCGGTCTGGCCGGCGATCGCCGGCGGTGCCACGTACAAGATCGACGGTGATTTGTACAATGTGAACTGGGTCGATTGGAACAACGACCGCCACCAGGACGGCTGGCTGACTTACATGAACCTCGGTGCCGATGCCTGGCGGAATCACCTCGAAGGCCGTATTGCCGAGATTATCGAACGCTTCGGAATCGACGCGTATTTCCTCGACATCGTCGGCGGCCACGTGAACAGTACGACAGGCGACATGCACGCCGGCACGAAGCGTCTTGTCGACAATCTTCGCTCGAAGTATCCCACCGTCGCTTGCGTCGGTGAAATGCCTTACGACGCACTGCACGGCTTCATCCCGATGTATCAGGCTGGAGCGGGGCAGAGATGGCGAAAGTATTCTCGATTCTTCCAGCACCTGAGCGCGCCGGCGGCGGGCCGCGGGTCGAGCGGTGTACACGAATGGGGGTTCAGCCACATTGACCGCGATACGCTCGGACTCTCGCCGGCGGCGATTCCGACGCTGCAAGTAGTGGACGACACATTCACGCGATATCGTGAGGTCGTGGCAACGATTATTGCGCGAGCGAAGGCACGCGCCGGCATAGCTTGACTACCGAGGGGGGATCTCACCGGCTCTCGCTGTCGAGGATGGGATACTCGCATGCCAAGAAAGCACCCAACAACACCGTCAGCTGGAATGACTGATCGCCGAACTTTCCTCCAAGCCTCGGCCGCGACAGTTGCGAGCGCGGCACTGCCACCGATCGCTCCGTTAGGTGGCGAGCCACGCGGGTCGAGGGGCGCGCCTCGTGTCGGCGGACGTGTCGTCGCCCAGCCCGTCCCACTGAACAAGGTGCGGCTCACCGGCGGCCCGCTTCAGCGCGCGCAGCTGGCCGACATCGAGTATCTGCTCGAGCTCGAGCCCGATCGGATGCTGGCTTTTTATCGGACGCGCGCCGGTCTTTCCCCAAAGGGCACGCCCTACGGCGGCTGGGATGGTCCGGGGCGCAATCTCACCGGTCACGTCGCCGGCCACTATCTCTCGGCGGTGAGCTCGATGTATGCCGCCACTGGCGATGCCCGCTTCAAGGAGCGCGCAGACTACCTCGTTCGCGAGCTCGCCGCGGTGCAGCGCAAGCAGGGCGATGGCTATCTGAGCGCACTCGAGGGAGGGCGCGAGGCGTTCGCGGCGCTCTCGCGCGGCGAGATTCGCTCGGCGGCGTTCGATCTCAATGGGCTCTGGTCCCCCTGGTACACCCTGCACAAAACGTTCGCCGGTCTGCGCGACGCTCATAGGCACACCGGCAATCGCACGGCGCTCGAGGTCGAGACGCGCTTCGCCGAGTGGGCGGGCCGCGTCCTCGCACCGCTCAGCGCGGAACAAGTTGCCAAGATGCTCAACACCGAGCACGGCGGCATGAACGAGGTGCTTGCCGACCTGTACGTCGATACCGGTGACGCGCGATGGTTGGCGCTTTCGCGCCGCTTCGAGCATCACGCCTTTACCGACGCTCTGGCGCGCCATCAGGACAACCTCGCCGGAAAGCACGTGAATTGTCAGATTCCGAAGCTGATCGGCTCCGCGGCGCGCTACGAGTATGCCGGCGAGGCGGCGGATCTCCTCACCGCATCATTCTTCTGGGATCGCGTCGCGCAACACCACAGCTACGCGACCGGCGGCCAGGGTCTGGACGAATACTTTGGATTCCCTGATCGATTGAGTCGACGCGTCGACGGCCGAGCCTGCGAGTCCAGCTGCGTTTATAACATGCTAAAGTTGGCGCGGCGGCTGTTCTCGTTTCGACCAGATGCATTCTTCGCCGATTTTCACGAACGCATGTTGTTCAACCACGCACTTGCCTCGTTTGACCCGGACGGCGTGCGCATGTCGTACATGGTGCCTGTCGGACGCGCCGAGCAGCAGGAATACCAGCGGATGCTCGAGGATTTCACCTGCTGCATGGGCACGGGAATGGAGAATCACGCCCTGCATGGCGAGGGGATCTATTACGAGTCGCACGATACAGTCTGGGTGAATCTCTTCGCGCCTTCGACCGCCGATCTGGACAACGGAGCTCGCCTCACGACCGCGACCGACTTCCCCGACGGAGAACACGCCACGATCACACTGAGCGGGCGCGCGGCCCGTCCGTTCACGCTTGCGATTCGGCGGCCAGGATGGGCGGGAGACGGGTTCGTCGTTTCCGTGAATGGGGAGAGGATGGCGGTGCCACCTGTCGCCAGTCTGCGGGCCGGCGGCGCCGGCGGGCGGGACCTCGGACTCGACGAAGGAACCCTTCCGCCCAGCTCATACGTCTCGATCGAGCGTGCATGGAAGGCCGGTGACGTCGTCGACCTAACGATTCCCAAGGCACTGCGTCTCGAACCCACGCCCGACGATCGGACGGTCGCGGCGATCATGTGGGGGCCGCTGGTATTGGCGGGCGATCTTGGCCCGAGACGCGAGAAGCCGGAGCGCACGTCGGGCATCGTCGCCCCGCTGCTCGTCACCGACCGGCCCATCGACGAGTGGGTGGTGCCAGCTCCTGGGCGCGCTGGCGATTTCCGAGCTACCGGCGTGGCGCGGCGCCTCGCTGCGCCTAACGACGCAGCGAGCGATTTGCCACTCGCGCCCTTCTATCGGACGCACGGGCGTACGTACAGCGTCTACTTCGACGTGCTGACCGCGCCGGGGTTCGAGGCGCGTGTCGCGGAGCGTGCCGCGGAGCTTGCGCGCGAGCAACGGCTCGAGCGCGCGACGGTGGCTTTCGTTCAGCCTGGCGCCGACGCCGATGAGCAACGGTTTCACTACCATACCGACCCGACCACCAGACCCGTAGTGCGCACCGGCGAGCGCACCGGCCGCGGCGGAAGTGGCTGGTTCTCCTTCGATCTGCCAGTGGAGGCAAGTGGCGAGCAAGCACTCGTCGTGACCTATCGGAACGACCTTGGCCTACCGGTGCTGGCGAATTTCGAGATTCAAGTTGACGGTACGCCCATCGCCCGGTACACCGCGAATCGCTCGGCGACGGGATTCTGGGACGCGACATATCCGCTTCCAGGGTCGGCGCTCGCCGGAAAGCGTGAGATCACCCTGCGCTTCGTAGCCGGTGCCGAGAGTCGCATCGTCACAGTTTATGGTATTCGAATCATCAGGGCGAAGGACGTGGCTGATGAAAGACGTCCTCCAGGCTGAGTCGCCGGCGTTGGCAGTGACGGAAGACGCGCGCCACTCCAGAGGCGCGATTGGGCGGCTCGTGGCAGTTCGCGAGGCGGGCATCTTTGGCGCGCTCGTGGCGCTCTGCATCGCGCTGTCCCTCGCCAGCCCGTACTTCTTCACTTTGCGCAACGTCTTCAACGTGCTGCAGGGCATGAGCACGATCGGCATCATGGCGATCGGCATGACGATCGTACTCATCGCGGGAGGGTTGGACCTCTCGGTGGGCTCAGTATTGGCTGTTGGCGCGGTGCTGACCGCCCGGCTCATGACGTACGTGGGCGTCAATGCTTGGTTGGCCGCCGTTGCCGGTCTTGGCGCCGGCCTCGCGTTCGGTCTGGTGAACGGGTTGCTCGTCACCCGGGCGCGCATCATCCCCTTCATTGCGACGTTAGGCACGCTGAGCGTCGGGCGCGGCCTGGCTTTTTTGTTGGCGACGGGACCGGCGGGAGTCGCGAGCAACGTCCCGATGCGTGACGCCGGCGTCGGCTTCCTCGGCGCGGGCTACGTGGGTCCCGTGCCGATGCCCGTGATCCTCATGTTGACGCTCGACGTGATCGCCGCATTGTTCCTCGCGAACACGGTGCTCGGCCGCCAGATCTACGCGGTGGGCAGCAACGCGCGCGCGGCCCGGCTGTGCGGGATCTCCGTTGAGCGTGTGCTTATCTTCACGTACGTCGTGGCGGGCGGGCTGAGCGCACTCGCTGGTATCGTGAGCACGGGCCTTCTCTCCACGGCATCGACCAATCTCGGCCAGGGTATCGAGTTGGACGTGATCGCGGCGGCGGTCATCGGTGGCACGAGCCTCTCGGGCGGCGAAGGGAGCGTGATCGGCAGCCTGTTTGGTGCCGCAATCATGGCCGTGGTCCGGAACGCATTCGTGCTGCTCGGCATGCCGCTGCACTTGCAGACGATGATCATCGGCCTCGTGATCCTACTCGCCGTCGGGCTCGATCTCCGCCGACGGTGACCTTCGACTGATTGCTCCTTCGCCTAACGACCTAACGATGCTCCGCACTCGACATCAGCTCGTCGTGACCGTCACCGCGACTCTCGCGGTGAGCGCGGCGTGCCGTGATGCGCCGGCGAGCCATGCTGGACGGCCGCCGAACGCGCCGGCGTTCGCGTCCGCTGGCACCGTGCCTGACGAGGGGAAAGTACTGCCCGTTGCGCAACGCCCAGGCAAGCCCCTCCGCATCGCCGTCCTCGGCCTCGAGAGCAGCCCGTTCTGGATCCCTGTCAAGGCGGGCGTGCAACGCGCCGCGAGGGAGCTGGCCGGACGCGGCGTGACAGTCGACTGGATCGTACCGGGCGAGCTGCATACCACCGAAGTGTTCGGGCGTGCGATCGACGCGGCTGTCGCGAAACAGTATGACGCGATCGCGACGATCGCGGGAGATGCCGGCGTGGCGGCGTATATCGACCGCGCCGTGCGCGCCGGTATCCCGGTGGCGACCTACAACTCGGAGACCGACACCCCTAACGAGCGACTCTTTTTTGTCGGCGCCGAGAGCTACACGCAAGGGAAGGCGGCGGGCGCGCTGATGTGCCGGCTCGTCGGACCGGCAGGCAAAGTGGGCATCATCACCGGCTTCTTCGCCGTCGAGGCGCACCAGGCGCGCGTGAAGGGCTTCGAGGACGCGCTCCACGCGGACTGCCCACGGTCGGTCGTCGTCGGTCGCGTGGAGAATCAAGACAAGGCGGAGATCGCGTATCAGGAAGCGAAAGATTTCATGACGGCCCACGCGGACCTCGGTGGCATGATCGCCATTGCCGGCTCGCCGTTCGGCGCGGCGCACGCGGTCGAGGAGGTCGGCAAGGCGGGGAAGGTGCATCTGGTGACCTTCGACGCAGTAGACGAGACGATGGACTACGTGGAGAAAGGCGTCATCGACGCGACCATCGGGCAGGATCCCGATGCGCAGGGACATGACCCGGCGGTACGCCTGTATAACTATCTGGTCGCGGGTCAGCTCCCGCCTTACGGACGGCTCCTCACCCGCGCCGACGTGATCACCAAGGTCAACGCGGCGCAGTTCCGCGCCCCTCGCTCGTGACGCCTTCGCCCAATGTCGAGCGCGTGCCTAACGCGACCGGCGGACCGCTCCTGCTCGAGGTGACGGGCGTGCACAAGCGCTTCGGCGGGGTGCTTGCTCTGCGCGGCGTGTCGCTCGGCATCCGCGCCGGTGAGGTTCACGCGCTCGTGGGTGAGAACGGCGCCGGCAAGAGCACGCTGATCAACATCCTGGCCGGTGCCGTGCGGCGCGACGCGGGGCGGGTCGTGTTCGCGGGACGAGAGGTCGACCTCCACTCGCCCGCGCAATCGCAGGCGGCGGGGATCGCCGTGATACACCAGGAGCTGGCTGTGCTTCCGACGCTGAGCGTCGCCGAAAATCTCTTCATGGGCCGGATGCCGGCTCGCGCCGGTTGGCTCGAGCGCCGAGCGATGCGCGCGGCCTCGCGAGATCTGCTCGCGCAGGTGAATCTCGACGTCGATCCCCGTGTGACAATCTCCGACCTCAGCTTGTCGCAGCAGCAGCTCGTCGAGATCGCGCGAGCGCTCTCCGCGGGGGCAAGACTGCTCATCATGGACGAGCCCTCGTCGTCACTCACCGATCATGAGACGCGTCGCCTCCTCGAGCTCGTTAGGCAGTTGCGCACGAAAGGCGTGGCGATTCTGTACGTGTCGCATCGGATGGCCGAGGTCTTTGCCGTCGCCGATCGCATCACGGTCTATCGCGATGGCGCGTACGTCGACACGCTGGAGACGGCGGCGACGACGGCCGAAGCCGTCGTCGGATCGATGGTCGGCCGTGCGCTGGTGGCCGGCCTGCCTAACGAACATCGGCATCCCACGGAGACAATCCTCGAGCTGCGCGAGCTGAGGCGCCGGGCGGACGCGCGGAGCGGCGCATACGTGGCGCTCGACGGTGTGAGCCTTACCGTGCGCCGCGGCGAAATCGTCGGCTTGGCGGGACTCGTTGGTGCCGGACGCTCCGAGGTGGCGCGCGCAGTGTTCGGCGCCGACCCGGTCGACTCGGGCGAGATTCTCCTCGACGGCCATCAGGTCCGCTTCCGGACCCCGGCCGATGCCATCCGCATGAGCGTGGCGATGGTGCCGGAGGATCGCAAAGCGCTCGCACTCTTTCTCGAGAAGCCGGTACGGTGGAACGTGACCATGGTTCGCCTTCCGGCCCTGGCGCGCGCGGGCGTCGTTAGGCGCGCACGGGAGCGGGCGCTCGTGCTGGAGCAGGTGGAGCGACTGCGCATCAGAGCACCCAGCGTCGAGACGCCGGTGCGAGCCCTCTCCGGCGGGAATCAGCAGAAGACCGTGCTCGCGCGTTGGCTCATCACGCGTCCGAAGGTCCTCATCCTCGACGAGCCGACCCACGGCGTCGACGTCGGCGCGAAGGCGGAGATCTACGCGCTGATTCGCGCCCTCGCCCGCGATGGCGTTGGGATTCTGCTCATCTCGTCGGAGCTGCCCGAGGTGCTCGAGCTGAGCGATCGGATTGTCGTGATGCGCGCGGGACGAGTGGCGGCGACGCTCGACCGGAGCGAGGCCGACGAACGCCTCGTTATGCTCCACGCCACCGGTGCGAGTGTCTAACCCGCTGCGCCTTTGGGAAGAGCGCTGGCACCCCCTCCGGGAGGAGTGGGTGATCATTGCCGCGCACCGACAGGGTCGACCATGGATGGGACAGACGGTGAGCGCTGAGGAGGAACGCGTCCCCGAATACCGGCCGGATTGCTATCTGTGCCCGGGCAACGCGCGGAGCGGCGGCGCCGTGAATCCGGACTATCAGGGCGTGTATGTCTTCGACAACGATCACCCGTGCGTAGGTCCCGACGCGCCGCAGGTGCCGGAGCAGCCACCGACACCGTACATCTCACGTCGCGCCGACGGTGTCGCACGCGTGATTTGCTATGCCCCGCGCCACGATCTGACACTGGCCAGGATGGCGATTCAGGACATCGGCAATGTCGTCGAGACGTGGCAGGGGCAAACGAAGGACCTCGGGGCGAGGCCGGAGGTTAGTCAAGTTCTTATTTTCGAGAACAAAGGCGAGGTCGTCGGCGTATCGAACCCGCACCCGCATGGACAGATCTACGCGACGAACTTCACGTGGAAGACGTTCGACACGGAGCTCGAAGCGCAGCGCCGCTACGCGCGCGAAACCGGCCGTGCGCTGTTCTCTGACATCATCGACGCCGAGCGGCGCGACGGCCGACGCGTGCTCTACGAGGACGAGCACGCGATCGCTTTCGTGCCGTACTTCGCCCGCTACGCGTATGAGGTATATGTCGCGCCAACGCGCCGCGTGCCGCACATCTCGGCCTTGTCCGATGCCGAAGCCGAGTCACTCGCGAAGGCGCTCAAGGATGTGACGGTCCGATACGACAATCTCTGGCGGCAGCCCTTTCCGTATGTCATGCCGCTCCATCAAGCACCAACCGACGGTAGTTCGCACGGCGAGTTCCACTTCTATATCGGCTTCCTTCCACCGCTCCGACAACGGGAGACTGTCAAGTATCTCGCCGGGCCGGAGATCGGTGGCGGCAACTTCCTGAGCGATACGTCGCCCGAGGAGAAGGCAGCCGAGCTGCGCGCTCAGTCGACGGTCCATTACCGCGAGACGGCAGCATGATTCGCGACGCGGCCGAGCTCCTGACGCACCTTCGCGCGATCCACGCCGCGATTCGGGACACCGTCATCGCTGCGTGCGGACGATCGGCGACCGAGCACCTCGCTATCCCGTTAGGCGACGAGGGCGGCGATACGATCTACGCGGTCGACCGCATTTCCGAGCGCGTGCTGCTCGAGCATTTCGCTGCTCTGGCGACGCGGTGGTCGTGCATACTCGTGGCAGAAGGGTTGGGGCCGACGGGACGGATGGTGCTCCCGTTAGGCACGGCGGCGACATCGGCGGCGAGCGACTCGACCGGATCTCGGGCAGTACCACGCCGCTCGCCCCGCGACCTTCGCGCGCGCCGACGATCGCGCAAGGTTACGGCGGCCTCGCGCGTTTTTTTCCGGGCGCGCGGGACGTGCTCGCCGCCGTAGACGATACGGTGGCGGAAAGGCTCCTCGGTCCCGTGCAGCCTGGACGTGTGCTCGTCTTCGAGGACCAATACATCTCCACCGGCGGTCAGCTCTACGAGTTGCTGATGGGACACGATCGGTGGGTCGCAGACCTGCGTCCTCTTGTCGCGCCGCTGCTGCGCGAGCGGGGCCGCGCCCTCGGCCTCTGTTGCCACCCGTACGATCTGTGCACCGAGTCGATTGCACGCGCGGCCGGGGTGATCGTGATCGACGCGTGTGGCGAGCG
>QHUV01000729.1 GCA_003222065.1 Gemmatimonadota bacterium
AACGCCCGACGCCAACACGACGCGCGCCTCGCGCAACACTACGAGCTCCGCGCGACAATCGTCGCAGTCGGCGACATGCGCCATCACCACCGCGCGAGCGCTCGCATCCAGCCGCTCGTGCAGCAGATCGGGAAGTCGGTCGCGCATTTCCGCGTTCGGACAATCAGTCATCGATGTACTCCTTCACGGTACGCATCGCATTATGGTAATGCACTCGCGCCGCACCCTCCGTCGTGCCGACCAGATCGGCAATTTCCTTATACGACAATCCTTGTCCAACTCGCAACGCGAACACCTCGCGCTGCGTCGGTGACAGATGCTTCATTGCTGCCATCACCCGATTTGCCGCCTCGCCGGCGACCATCGTGTCGAGCGCGTCGTACTCGGTCGCGGCGTCTCCTTCCTGCACCTCCACACGACTCGGCCGCCTCTTTTCCGCTCGCCGGCGGTCGAGCAGCAATCGTCGCTCGATCGTAAAGAGCCACGTCCGGAACGAGCTCTCTCCTCGGAATCCGTCGAGCGACTGAAAAGCGCGAACGAACGTGTCCTGCACGAGGTCATCAACTTCGTCGTTCGCGCCGAAGCTGCACGCAAAACGCGCGAGCGCCTGAGCGTGACGCGCCACGAGCTCCGTTGCGGCCCGCTCGTCGCCGCGCTTCCATCGCGCGATGAGGTCCAGATCCGATTGGCCATCGCCACCTCGCGACGCGTCTGTCATTCCGGTCCGCTGGTAGACGCCTCCGAACCACCGCTCGTTAAGGCCGTTACCCCGCGTCGGAGCATGCCTTCCGCATGACGGGCGCGGCGGTGAATATACTGCCGATGGCTACCACACGACGGAGCGTCGAGCGCATCGGCCACCGTGGCGCGCCACGCGAGTTCCCTGAGAATTCGCTGCCCTCTTTCGAGCGTGCCGTCGATCTCGGCGCCGATGGCGTCGAGCTGGACGTGCACGTCACCGCGGACGACATCCCCGTCGTGCATCACGATCCGGAAGTGCGGAGCCCTGGCTCGCCGCGAGCCAATCGCCCCATCGCCGAGATGACGTGGCCCGAAGTGGCGCGTGTCGAGCTCGCGCCAGGCATTTTCATTCCGAGCCTGCAACAGGTGCTCGCGAGCGTCGGACAGCGCGCGACTGTTTACGTGGAGCTCAAAGGACAAGGCGTCGAGCAGGCATCGATCGACGTCATTCGCCAAAGCGGCGCGCGCTGCGCGGTGCATAGCTTCGACCACGATGCGATTGCGCGCGCTGCCCGCATCGCTCCCGAGCTTCGCTGCGGCATCCTCTTCGACGAGTACCCGGCCAATGTCGTGGAATCGATGCGCGATACGTCCGCGCTCGATGTATGGCCGCAATGGGAGCTGATCGACGAGCGCCTCGTGCGCGCCGTCCATTATGCCGGTGGCCGCGTGATCGCCTGGACGGTGAATTCGCCCACCGCCGCGACAAGGCTGATCGCGCTCGGTGTCGACGGATTGTGCGGCGACGATGTGCGGATTTTGCCGACGTTTGTCGCAACCACTAATACCCGCACTAGCGTGTCGCCGCGGCGCCCGTAGTTTCCCTCCGCCGACGAGGCCCTTTCAAACCACGCGGACAAACTTCGTCTCATGCGAAATTCGCTCATCGCGCTTTCGTCGATTGCGCTGCTCGTGAGTTGCGTGATTCGGAACGTTACGATCCTCACCGCGGCCGGTCCGACGATTCGAAACGGCGCCGTCTTGCTGACGAACGGCAAGATCTCACAGGTAGGAGCGACCGTGAATGCGCCGTCGGACGCGATCGTCGTCGATGGAACCGGCAAGTACGTTACGCCCGGCATCATCGATACGCACTCGCACATCGGTGGCGGCGCCGCCCCGGGAGATCAAGGCGCGCAGACGGACGACATCAACGAAGCCACCAACCCGGTGACAGCGAATGTGTGGGTCGAGCACTCGGTGTGGCCGCAGGATCCGCAGTTCCCGCGTTCGCTCGCCGGGGGCGTGACGACGATTCAAGTACTGCCCGGCTCGGCGAACCTCATCGGCGGCCGGAGCGTGGTGCTCAAGATCGTGCCGTCGCGCACCGTACAAGGGATGAAGTTTCCCGGCGCGAAGTATGGCTTGAAGATGGCCTGCGGCGAGAACCCGAAGCGCGTCTACGCGAGCCGCGGCCCGTCGACACGAATGGGCAACGTCGCCGGTTATCGAGCGGCATGGATTCAGGCCGAACGATATCGGCGGCAGTGGGACAAGTGGAACGAGACGCATCAAGGTGATCCGCCGCAGCGCGATCTCGGACTCGAGACGCTCGCCGAAGTCCTGCGCGGCAACATTCTTGTGCACAACCACTGCTACCGCGCCGACGAAATGGCGCAGATGGTCGACATCGCCCACGAATTCGGCTACAAGATCCGCTCATTTCACCACGGCGTGGAAGCATATAAGATCGCGGACATCCTCGCGCGCGAGGGAATCTCGGCGTCCGTATGGGCGGACTGGGGTGCGTTCAAGCTCGAGGCCGCGGACGCGGTGCGCGCGAACATGGCGTTGCTCGATCACGCCGGGGTGCGGGCGATCGTCCATTCCGACGACGCGTCTGGCGAGCAGCGGCTGAATCAGGAAGCCGCCAAGGGGATGGCTGAGGGCAATCGGATCGGCGTGCCGATCGACGAGGACAAGGCGATCAAATGGCTGACGATCAATCCGGCATGGGCGCTCGGTCTCGACGACCGCATCGGATCGATCGAGGTCGGGAAGAACGCCGACGTCGTACTCTGGTCCGGCGACCCATTTAGTGTTTACTCACGGGCGGAGAAGGTGTGGATCG
>QHUV01000213.1 GCA_003222065.1 Gemmatimonadota bacterium
ACTCATGGAGTATGGCACGGGCGCGATCATGGCCGTGCCCGGCCACGACGAACGCGATTTTGAGTTTGCTAAAGTATTCGGGTTGCCGATCGTGCGTGTCGTCGCGCCGCGGTCCGCGCATTCCGCGCACGTCGACTCGCAGAACCGCGACGAGCATGCGACGCTCGAAGAGGCGTACCTCGAGACGGAGAACGCGCATCTGGTGAATTCCGGTCAGTTCAACGGGCTCACCATCGAGGATGCGAAGCGCGCGATCGTTGCGTGGCTCGAGGAGCATGGACACGCCAAACCGATCGTGAATTACCGGCTGCACGATTGGTGCGTGTCGCGGCAGCGCTATTGGGGGCCGCCGATCCCGGTCATCTACTGCGACGAGTGCGGCGTTGTGCCGGTGCCGGAGAGCGATCTGCCGGTCGAGCTACCCAACGTGGCAGATTTCAAGCCTGACGACAGCGGCATTTCGCCGTTGGCACGGGTGGAATCGTGGTATCGGGTGAAGTGCCCACAGTGTGGTGGCGACGGCCGGCGCGAGACTGACGTCTCCGACACCTTCCTCGACAGCGCCTGGTACTTCTTGCGCTATCCGAGCAGCGATGTCGAGGATCGGCCGTTCGACGCGACGATGACGGAGAAATGGCTGCCGGTGAACTCCTATATCGGTGGGAATGAGCACGCGGTGCTGCACCTGTTGTACTCCCGATTCGTCACCATGGTGCTGCACGACGCCGGACACATCGAGTTCGAGGAGCCGTTCACGAAGTTCCGCGCGCACGGCACGATTGTTCGTGACGGGGCGAAGATGTCGAAGAGCCGCGGCAACGTGGTGATTCCGGACGAGTACATCGAACAGTGGGGCGCGGACACGTTTCGCACGTATCTGATGTTCGTCGGACCATATGAGGAGGGCGGCGATTTTCAAGACAAGAGCATCGCCGGCGTTAGGCGATTTCTCGACCGGCTCTGGGCGAGCGTGCTCGAGGCGCGGCGCACCGGCGCGCCGGATCCCGCCGTGCTGCGCAAGCTTCACCAAACGATCAAGAAAGTGAGCGACGACGTGCCGCGGCTGCAGTACAACACCGCGATCGCGGCGATGATGGAGTACATGAACGTCGTGCGCGCGAAAGAGCGCACGGCACACATCGACGAGGTGCTGCCGTTGGTGAGCCTTGTCTCACCCTTCGCGCCTCACGTCGCCGAAGAGCTGTGGGAACGGTTAGGCGGGAAGACGAGCATCTTCGACGCCGGTTGGCCCGAGTTCGATCCGGAGCGCGCGGCTGAAGAGCTCGCGACTATCGCGGTGCAGGTGAGCGGCAAGCTGCGCGGCACGATCCGCGTGGCGCCCGATATCGGCCAGGACGGGGCGCTGTCCGCCGCGCTCGCCGATCCGGCGATCGCGAAGTTCGTCCCGGGTCCGCCGAAGAAAGTGGTGTTCGTCCCGGGGCGGCTGCTGAATATCGTGGTCTAGCTTTCGTCGCGCCGCGGCTGGTACAGCAGCGCGGACGCAGACATCGCTCGCTAGAACGTTACCCCAAACGTGATCGGGATCGTCACGAACGACGGCCCTTGCGTCAGCGCGAAGTGCAGCCGCGCCTCGGCGTACGCTCCGACGCCGGTGAGTGGGATCGTTAGGCCTGTACCGACATTGAAGCCCGCGTTGTTCCCGTGGTCGGACACGTGATACAAGCCCATGCCGCCGATCAGATACGGCCGCACCTGCGACTTCGGCGCATGGTAGACGACGTTGACGGTCACGGCAACGGTGTTCGCGCTCGTCGAGTTTAGAGCATTCTGATCGCGACCGAAATACTGATATAGCAACTCGGCGCGGAGGCCGAGCGGCTCGCTCGGCGTACGGAACTCCGCCAACGCACCGAGGTTGAATCCCGGTTGACGGTCCTTCGCGATCCCACCCGCGGGAATGCTGATGCCGCCGCCGATTCCGATGATCGGGATGGGCATCGTTTGCGCTCCCGCCGCCTGTGCGGCCAGAGAACGGGTCGAGAGCACGCCGAGCAATGCAACGAAAATGGATAATCTGCGCATGAGCGATTATGAAAAACCGTGAATGGCGTACGAGCGACTCAAGCTAATGGAAAGACACGCGAATTCGCGCGTCCCCCACCTCAGATCACGCGGCTGATCCGTTCGCCGACAAAGTAGCCGACGACGGCGACGCCGAGTCCGACGACGAACATATCGAGCCCTGAGCGAAATACACCTCGGCCGGTGAACACCGAGCGCGCCCCTCCAACGACGAAGTGCGATAGCATCGACAACGCGAATGCGATGATGACCGCCGTCGTCCCCGACCAAATCAGAAATGCAAAGACAGGGATGAACGCGCCGACGGCCGTCGCCGTTCCCGTCACCCATCCCTCGCGCAATGGCGACATGTGTGGCTCGCCAATTCCGAGCTCTTCCTGCACCTGCTCCTCCAGCATGCGCGCGGGATTCGCCATCACCTCGGTCGCCAGCGCGTGCGCGCTCTCGGCACTCATCCCTTTCGCCTCGTAGATGAGTGCTAACTCATCACGCTCCACCTCGGGCATCAAGGCGATTTCGTCGCGCTCCATCGCGATCTCGTTCGCGTAGACCTCCTGCTCGCTCTTCGCGGCAAGGTAGCCGCTCGAACCCATCGAGAGCGCGTCGGCGATCAATCCCGCGACGCCGGCAACGATGACCGTATGATGTGCCTGGGTGGCGGACGCGCCGATGACGCCCGCGACGAGACCGAAGTTGGCCGTCAAGCCGTCATTGAAGCCATATACGACGTTCCGCAGGAATCCCCCCGATGCGATCCGATGCCACGGCTCACCCTTACGACCGGACATCTCGCTGAGCGTCGTCGCGTGCTCCGCGGACTCGCGCGCGAGAGTGAGCGCCTCGCTGCTCCCAGCGGCGCCGCGCGCCGTCGTCCGGTGCATATCGAGGTAGGCCTTGACCTCGCGCCCCTCCTCGGCGAGCAACATCGGAAGAAGAAATCCTGGGCCGAGCAGGCGTCCCAGGGCGGCGAGCAGCCGGGTTCTCGGGCTGGGTCGAAACGACCTAACGGGACGCCCATGGTCCGCGAGCAGCTTCGCCCAAATCTCGACGTGCCGATCCTCCACTTCGGCGAGGCGCCGAAACAAATCCTTCTTCTTGACGTCGGGCTCCGCGTCAGCGAGAAGACGATAGAGGTACGCTGCATCTGCTTCGTCCTGCCAATGGTGCTCGAACGAGTCCAGATCAGGAGCCGGGGCGTCTTCGCGGTGCGCAGTCTTGGGCGGAGGAAGTGCGGTCATTGATGTGTGGGAGCGGACCTCAACAAGCTAATTCCCCCAAGCGGAAACCCTGCTGGCCCCCGCGAGTGTCAGACCTGGTACTCACCCAACTTCGTACTCGAGGTCGTATGCGATCCCCCGTCGTTGCTGTCGCTTTCGTCGTGATGGCGGTCACAGGCGCCGCTGGCTCCGCGACCGCCCAGAACGGACGCGTTTATTCGTCCCCGGTGCCGCGAGTGCTACGCGGAGGTGACGATGATCAGTCTCGCGCCGCCCTCGGGCTGAGCATGGCCAGCTCGACGAGCGCCCGAGATACGCTCGGTCTCCTTGTCGCGTCGGTGATTGCCAATAGCCCCGCCGAACGAGCCGGTATCGAAGAAGGAGATCGGCTCGCCTCGATCAACAGCGTAAACCTCAGGCTCTCGCCGGCAGATGTCGGCGACGTCGATATCGGCGGCGCGATGAGCCGGCGCCTGACGCGCGAGCTTGCCAAGTTGCGACCCGGCGATGAGGTAGACCTCCGCGTCTATTCGGAAGGCCGCACTCGGATTGTGCACGTCAGAACCATCGACTCGGACTCGCTCTACGGGCGTCGACGCACGGTGCGCAACGAGAGCGACGATCGCCCGACGCTCGGATTGGGCATCGGCGCTACGAACAGCCGTCGGGACTCGCTAGGCGTTCTCGTTATGTTCGTCGATGACAACGGACCGGCGGCGCGTGCCGGAATCGAAGAGGGAAACCGCATCGCCGCGATCGAGAATGTCGATCTTCGCGTTGGCCGCGAGGACTCCGGCGACGATTTCCTCGCGAACTCCAAAGTGCAGCGCCTCCAGCGCGAGATTGCGCGGCTCCATCCCGGCGACGACGTCGAGCTCCGGGTCTACGCCAATGGAAGTTTCCGCACCATGAGGCTCCGCGTGGCACGTGCGTCGGATCTTCCGCATCGTCGCGGCGCGTTCATCATCACCGGCGACGGGATGAACATGTTGGGTCCGGGCTTCCCCTTGGGACTCGACGGCGCCTTGATGGGTGCCAACCTCCGTGGCGCGATCGAGCGCGCCATGGAGGCTACCGGCCGCGCGCTCGAGGGCGTAGGTCGCGGTCTCGGAGAGACACGCATCATGTGGCAGGACGATCAGCCTGACGAGGCACCGCGCCGCATCGAGCCGATCGAGCCGATCAAGATCGAGCCGTTGGAGCCGAGTCGACTGCGCGTGCGAACTCCTTCACCGCCGAGAGGCGCGTACACGTCGGCACTGCTCTTCGACAGTACGCTCCCCGGTGGCACTGCTACCGCGGTTGCGAGGCGTGCCGCCACTGGCGACGCCGGAGGCAACGCGGCCATCGACGTAGCAGGGCTTCGCATGGTTTCGGTCGGCTCCGAGCTGGCGACCTATCTGGGCAAGGGTAGCGAGCGCGGTTTGCTCGTCATCAGCGTACCGCAATGGGCGCGAAGCGTCCTCCGCGCGGGCGACGTCGTGCTCTCGATCGACGGATTGCCGGTGCGCACCGACGACGGCTCCGATCAGGTGACAGTCGCGCTGCCGCGTTTCCGCGACGCGGAGCTCGAGATTCTGCGCGATAGTGTACACCACTCCGTGATGCTTCCAGCACGGCGCTAACGCGGTTGTCATCCTGAGGAGCCCTTCGCCTTCGGTCAGGGCAGTCTCCGCGACGAGGGACCTGCTGTTGTACAATTATCAGCAGATCCTTCGCTTCGCTCAGGATGACAAGGACGCTCGCTCGGGATGACGACAAGACATTGGCGATTGGCATTCCTCGGTTTCGTCACCATAGCCGCGTGCGCGCGCGGCATGCAGCAGCGTGGTGCCGACCCCGCGGGTGTGGCACCCGGCATTGAAGTTCTCCTCACCGACTCGCTTCAACTCCTCCGCGGCAAGCGCGTCGGTCTGATCACCAACCATAGCGGCCGCGATCGGCGCGGAACGAGCACGATCG
>QHUV01000730.1 GCA_003222065.1 Gemmatimonadota bacterium
GAGCCAGCGGAGTACTCCCAACTCCTCGATGGCGCCGAGAGCGTCCATCTGCCGCTTCGCACGGTGCTCTATGAGGCCAACGGGCCGATAGCGCACGTGTTCTTTCTCGAGCGAGGCGTGGCGTCGATCATTGCTCCGGTCGGCGACGGCGTCAGCGTGGAAGTCGGGACGGTGGGCAACGAGGGGTTCATCGGACTACCGCTGCTCTTTGGTGCGGATCGGGAGCCGAATAAGGCGTTCATTCAGATCGCCGATGGCGGGGTTCGCGTGACCGCCGCTGTGTTTCAAACCTCCGTCGCCGAGAGCGCGCCGTTGCGCGCGCTCTTGCTGCGCTACGCGCAAAGCTATCTCAGTCAGGTCTCGCAGTCCTCGGCCTGTAACCGCGCCCACTCGATCGAAGAGCGGTGCGCGCGGTGGTTACTGATGACGCACGACCGCGTCGCCGCTGACGAATTTCCGCTCACACAGGAATTTTTGGCTCTCATGCTGGGCGTTCGTCGCGCCGGTGTAACCGTCGCCGCGGGCATGTTGCAGAAGGCCGGCTTCATCGAGTATCGGCATGGCCGCATCAACGTCGTCGATCGTATTGGACTGGAGAACGCGGCCTGCCCGTGCTATCGCATCATTCGCGACAGCTATGACTATGACGGCGTTGCTCGTCCGAACGGTTAGGCGCCGCCGCCGGGCGACACTGCGGACAAGGCTCATGCTCGCGTGGTCACGTCTTAGTTCGGCGCCGGATGGCCCATCGGTACGGGGTTTGCCCGACTAGACCGCGGCGCCCAAGAATGGCGACGGGACGCATGTCACGCACGGCAAGGCGGCGCGAAGATGTCCGAAGCAACACATAAGCGCGACCACGTCGGACTTGTCACCGATGACGCAGGCTCCGGAGAGCCGGCCCATGCGCCGCAGATCAGGCGCCGCGTGGCATTCACACGCAAGCAATTGATTGGACTGCCGCTGCTCGCGGCAGTTCCGATCATGAGTGTGTTGGGTCTCTTCGGTGAACGCCGGTCGGAGGTGAACGCCGCGTCGCGTACGGTCGCGATGAGCATTCGCTATCCGGCTCGTTTCCGCTACCGGCAGGTGCAGCCGCTCGACATTGTCGTGCGAAATATTTCGACCACACGCTCTGACACGGCTGCCGCCACTGTGCGGACTGTTGTGTTTCCGTAGTCGTCGATTGCGCAGGAGACCCAATGGAGACCGTCCTTCGAGTCATCTTCGTCTACGTACTAGTGTGGGGCTGCTTTCGCGTCCTTGGGAAACGTGAGCTGACGCAGATGTCGCCATTCGAGTTAGTCACGCTGCTTTTCATTCCCCAGCTTTTTTCGCGCGCGCTCACTCGGCAGGACTACTCCATGACGAACGCCGTCATCGGTGCGACGACGCTCTTCACTCTCGTCTTCCTGACAAGTGCCGCGAGCTATCGAAGCCAACGATTCGCGCGAGTTGTCCAAGCCCGGCCGCGAGTATTGGTCCAGCACGGGGTGTTGGTCGAAGAGAGCCTCAATCGTGAGCGGATCGCTCCGGAGGATATCTTTTCCGCGATGCACAAGGTCGGCCTCGAACGGCTCGATCACGTCGAGTGGGCCATCCTCGAGAGCGATGGAAAAATTGCTCTCATCCCGTCACCGAGCGGAGTGCATGAACACGCGAGCTAGCAGGCTGTCCGATCTCGACCCGATCGATTCGGCAAACGAGTGCATCAACGTCGTCATCGAGACGCCGCGTGGCGCCCGGACGAAGCTCGCGTACGATCGCGAGCGCGCCGCATTCGTGGTCAAGAAGGTCCTGCCACAAGGCATGAGCTTCCCCTTCGACTTCGGATTCATTCCATCGACGGCTGGTGATGATGGAGATCCGCTGGATGTCCTGGTGCTCATGGATGAGCCGGTGCCGATTGGCACGGTCGTGCCATCGCGGCTGATCGGCGTCATCGAAGCCGTGCAGACGGAGAAAGACGGAGAGGAAGAGGAGAACCACCGCATCATCGCCGTCTCCGAGGCGTGTGAGCTTTTTGCGCAGGTCCGGAAGCTCGCCGATCTCCCGGACGCCGTCACGGCGCAAATTGAGCATTTCTTCATCAGCTACAACGAGCAAGCGGGCAAAAAGTTCGAACCGACAGCCCGCTCCGGCCGCAAGCGCGCCGAGAAGATTCTCGAGCAGGGACGTCGACGCCGCGGCCACAGAGGCCGGAAGAAAGCGCGAGCCGAGCGGTCACGTTAGGCGCTGTGTCGTCCTGACCACGCGACCCCCGCCGACACCGTTCTCCGGAGCGCGACCGAATGCAGTTTGTCGTCGTCACGAAGTGGTTCACGGGTCTCGGCTTCGCGATGCGGCTGCAAGTTGAAGGGCACGATGTGGAGCTCGCGATCGCCGGCATCGATGACCAGCGGCAACAAGCACGTTACGCGCTGGTCGGTAACGGACTTGTTCCCAAACGCACGCTCGCTGAAGTGATGGCGCAGCGCGCGGCAATGCGCGGCGCGTACTTCGTTTGGGACGAGAACCACAGTGTCCAAGAGAACGAGTGCCT
>QHUV01000214.1 GCA_003222065.1 Gemmatimonadota bacterium
CGTCCCGAGGGGGATGCCGCCATCGGCGCACCCGCCTGACTGACGGGGAATCCGTTGTCGGCGCGCGTCGCCGGAGCGCTGGAATCGGCGCCCTCTCCACTCGACACTGGGCCGCGCGCCGAAATCGTGATCGTGTCCACCATGGGCGTGGCGCTGTGCAGACGCGCCGAATCCCTGGCCATCCCTTTGCGGAATTCCTTCGCCTGGAATTCCTTGGCGATGAGCGGGATGTAGGTGGACACGATCGCGAAATAGGTCAGGCCGACAGCGAGCGTCTGGTATGCCCGGCCGCCGCGACCGCCGGAGCCTTTTCGGACGGCGCTCCCGACCATGAACCCGACGGCGATTGCAACCAACCCGAATTCGCGTCCGGTGATTGCCGCGACAGCGAAGTACAAGAGGGATCCGGCAATGGCAGCGAGGACGCCGAGCCCGGTCGCGCGCAGTGCGCGGTGAAGTCGCGTGCCCGCCGGCCGATCGAGAGCGGCGCGACATGACGCACAGACAACCGAGCCATTCACCTGGTAGTAGCTGCTGGTGATCGGCTTCGAGCAGGCTTTGCAGGTGGTGTTCGGGGACGCCGAACCTGGCGACGCCGCGGATTCGGCGACGTCGAACTGCATCGGATCGGAGCCCGGGACCTGAGAGTTGCCGTCAGCGCTCATGGCGGGGAATGAGGTTCTCCAGCATCACGAGTCAGACGATCGTGGCGGCCTCGACGGCACGGGCTCGCTGGCGGTCGTGCAAGCGCTGGCGCGCTTGCTCCCGCTCCGCTCGCCGGGCCTACAGTCCTAGCTAAATGCTCAACGCTCAGCGCTACCGGTGGCGGGGATGCATGATCCGCTCGACGATCTGCTGGACGCGCCAGGGGTTCACGCCATCGCGCTGCTCGAGGGCCAGCGGATGATCGGTCGCCTCGAGTTGCACGAACGGACGCGACGGCCAGGGGCGGACATGGACGGCGGTCTTTAGTAACTGTGTATCGGGATAGCCGGGAATGGCGGTACAGAGCCATCCGAAGTACGTCGAGCCTTGATGACGATTGACATCGTCGAAGCTCGCCGAGTAGCGCGCGAAGCTGTCCCGGCTGAGCGACAGCCACACGCCGTAGTTCAAGGGCTCCCGGTATCCGCGAACGGGTATCTCGAGGCATCCCCTGATGAAGAACCACTCATTGTCGATGACGCATGCATCGTCCGAGAGGACGGCTCGCTGCGCCCGTTCGGTCTCGGGGACGGCGAGGTACTGGGCGGGGAAATCCCAGCCGAAGCTCGGAATTCCCTCATGCGTCTCGCCGCAGCTCGCGCACTCGAAGCGAAAGGGCTCAGAATCTTGAAAGCCGACCGTGGTTTGAATCGGATGCGTCATCGCATTCTCCGTCCCGAAGCGTTGCCTCAAAGGACGATCGAGATGCGTGAAGCGGGACAGACTTTGTGCCCGTGATTGCAATCACGTTAGGCTTGCGTCGTTCACGAGACGACACGTTGTCGCGCTTCCGGGCGACTTGACCAACGGCGTCATGGCAGCGCGGACAAAGGCGCCGCCACGAGGCTCATTTGTCAGCGCTGCGCGCTCGCCCTCTGCCGTTCGACGCGCCGTAGCATTGCACCGCCGAGATCGAGTCGGCTCGGCACTCCGTCACGACCGATCGTGAAGGTCGCGAACTGCGTTCCTTCCCACGAATTGTCCCAGCGCAGGCGAAAGGTGTCGTACTCCCAATGCTCGAGCGTGCCGACGTGGGTCGAGCTGGCGCGCAGTCGGAGCTTGCCGTTCTCGAGCGACACAGTGACGTCGCCGACGAGCGAATCAGCGTACGCTCCCGCGTACTGATCGAGCGCCAGCGACGGGTGGGTATTGGGGATGCGACGCGCCTCGGCGCGCCGGCGCGTCGAATCGGCCGCCGCGCGAATTCCGCCATACAACTTGAGCAGCTCGCCGCTCCAATCGCGCGGCGGATTCCCGAGATAGGCGTCGAACACACGATACATCAACGCGTGTCGCACTTCGGCGTGATCGAGGTTCGCAAGGACGTACACTCCCAACCGCTCGTCGGGAATGAGACCAATTATCGCGACCATGCCGTCGATGCTGCCGGTGTGGAAGTCGACCATGCGGCCGCTGTAGTCTTCCTGGAACCAACCAAAGGCGTACGTCATCCAATGGGGCTTCGTTAGGCGCGCCGTCGGATAAAACTCGGCGGGGGTGACCATTACCTCAGGCTTGAGCCATTCGGAGTAAGTATCCGGCTTGAGCAGCCGGCGGCCGTCAACACGACCGCTGTCGAGGACGAAGCGCGCCCACCGCGCCATGTCGGCGACGCTCGCCCATACCGCACCGGCGGACGCGACGGCGTCGACGCTCGCGTTGCCGATGACACGCACCGTGTCCCCGACACGGTAGTGGGGCGTTGCAACGTTGGTCCGTCGGCGCGCCGAATCGAGCAGTGGAACTGTGTTAGGCATCCCTACGGGGCTGAATATTCTTGTCCTAACGAACTGCTCCCAGGGCATACCACTCGCTGCCGCGACGATCTGTCCAGCGACGGCATACATGATGTTCTGATAGATGAAGCTCGATCGGAGCGAATACGCCGGCTCCGCGAAGCGCACGCGGCGGACGACTTCCTCCGGTGAGTTGTCTGTCCGGTACCACAGTACGTCGGCGTTGCCGAGACCCGCTCGATGCGTGAGTAGATCGCGCACGGTGAGCTCGCGGGTCGTATATGGATCGGCGAGCTGGAAGCTGGGCAGGATCCTGGTGACGCGATCGTCCCAGCGCAGCTTCCCTTCGTCGACGAGCATGCCTATCGAGGCGGCGGTCATCGCCTTCGTTGTCGACCCGATGGCGAAAAGCGTTTGCGTGTCGACGGGAGCGGCCTTTCCGAGCTCGCGTATACCGTAGCCTTTGGCGAACACGATCCGGCCGTCTTTCACGACGGCAATCGCCAACCCCGGCACCTTCCAGTCGGCGACGGCCTTGGCGGTATACGTGTCGAGGTCGGCGATGGGATCGCGCGCGAGGCGTGACTGCGCGACCAAGCGCGAGCGGGGCGCGGAGAGGGTGAACGCGGAGAGCAGCCCAACGAGGGCGGCGCGACGGTTGAGCATGCAAGTCTCGTGAGGAGGGCCGAGGGATGTTAGCGTCAGAGCATCGGCGACGCGAGCCGACACCCTCTCCCAGCGTGCCGGCTCGTCACCGAGCGCTGGATGCCGAGCGCCTCATGGCGTAGACTCGGGGTCGAGATCACAACGGGAGCTCTCATGCTGCAGGTCCATCGAACGCGTCTCCTGCTTGCCGCCGTCGCCGTCACGCTCGCGGCGCCAGGCGCGAACGCACAGGTCCAGCAAGGCCAGCGACTGACTTATCCGGAATCGAAGAAGATCGAGCAGACGGACGACTTCTTTGGCCAAAAGGTGGCCGACCCTTATCGCTGGATGGAGGATCTCAATGCACCCGACGTCGCCGACTGGGTGCGTCGCGAAAATGCGGTGACGGAGCAGTACTTCTCGCAGCTCGGCATGCTCGCGCACTTCAAGAATCGAATCACCGAGCTATGGAACTATCCGAAGGTCTCGTTGCCATTTCGGGTCGGTGGACGGTTGTACTACGCGCGGAACAGCGGCCTGCAGCGGCAGAGCGTCTTCTTCAGCCGCGAGTCGTTAGGCGGACCGGCGAAGTTGGTGCTCGACCCGAACACGCTGTCGGCCGACGGCTCGATCGCACTTGCCGGTTTCTCGCCGTCCCCGGATGGGCATTATCTGGCGTACGGCATTTCAGAGGGCGGCGCCGATTGGCGTACGCTGCTGGTGCGTGAGCTGACGACGGGAAAGCAGTTGGCTGACACGGTGCGTTGGCTCAAAGGCGGCGGCATGAGCTGGACGAAGGATGGACGTGGCTTCTACTACTCGCGCTTTCCGCAGCCCGAGGCGGGCAAGCAGCTGCAGAACGCCATTCGCGACGAGAAGATGTACTACCACCGCATCGGCACGCCCCAGTCGCAGGACGTGTTGATCTACGAGCGGCCCGACCATCCCGACTGGTTTGTGGGCGGCGGCGTCACCGAGGACGGTCGCTACCTATTGGTGTTTGTGAATCGTGGAACCGAGCCGCAGAACCGGCTCTACGTCGCCGACCTCGGTGATCCCAAGCAGCCGAAGGTCGACGCGGCGATCCGCCCTCTGTTCGAGAAGGGCGACGCCTCGTACTCCCCGATCGGCAACGTCGGCTCGACCATGTACATGCAGACCGATCGCGATGCCGAGCGGAGCAAGGTCGTCGCCTTGGACGTTGCGTCTCCCGAACGGTGGCGCACGGTGATTCCCGAGCAGCCGAACGCGATCGATCAGATTGCGATGTACAAAGGTGGCATCGCCGTGAACTATCTCGAGGACGTGAAGGCGCACGTTAGGCTCTACGGTCTCGATGGAAGGTCAGTCGGCGACTTGACGCTGCCCGGTATCGGCTCGCTCCAGGGCCTCTCGACGCGCGAAGACACGCCGGAAATCTTCTACGGATTCACGTCGCCGCTCTATCCAACGACCGCATTCCGATACGATCCGGCGACCAAGAAGAGCACGCCCTTCGAGGCCCCGAAGCTCAGCTTCGACGCGAGCCGATACGAGACGCGCGCCCTCTTCGCGGCGTCGAAGGACGGCACGCGGGTGCCGTTGTTCGTGACGCTGAAGAAGGGTCTTACGCTCGACGGGAACAATCCGGCGATGCTCTACGGCTACGGCGGCTTCGATATCAGCACGACACCGGGCTTCCGTCCCGACGTCCTCGCCTGGCTGGAGCAGGGCGGCATTTGGGCGACGGCGAGCATGCGCGGCGGCGCCGAGTACGGTGAGGCGTGGCATAAGGCGGGAATGTTCGAGAAGAAGCAAAACGTCTTCGACGATTTCATCGCCGCCGCGGAGTATTTAGTAAATGAGAAATACACGTCGCCGGCAAAGCTCGGCATCATGGGTGGATCGAACGGCGGGCTGCTCGTCGGCGCCGTGGAAGAGCAGCGCCCGGACCTCTTCGCCGTTGCGCTCCCCGCGGTCGGCGTGATGGACATGCTGCGCTACCACAAGTTCACGGGGGGCGGCGCGTGGTCCACCGAATACGGCTCGGCCGACGACTCGACGCAGTTTCAGTATTTAGTGAAGTATTCCCCGGTGCATAACGTGAAGGCGGGGATGTGCTATCCGGCGACCCTGATCACGACGGCGGATCACGACGATCGCGTGGTGCCGAGCCACTCGTTCAAGTTCGCCGCGGCGATGCAGGCGGCGCAGGGGTGCGCGAAGCCGGTACTGATACGTGTCGAGACGCAAGGCTCGCATGGCTATCGCCCGACGGACAAACGGATCGCCGAGCTGGCGGACGAATGGGCGTTCACCGCGGCGAATACGGGGGTGACGACGAAAGTCACGCCGTGAGCTGATTGTCATCCCGAGCGCAGCGAGGGATCTGCTGCTCGCGGAGCGAGCAGCAGATCTTCCTATGGGAGTCGCA
>QHUV01000215.1 GCA_003222065.1 Gemmatimonadota bacterium
CTCGCTCACGTGTATCTCAAGAAGGGATGCGTTGTACCAAAACACAACCACGAGAACGAACAGCTGACCTACATTTTGGAGGGCGCGCTTCATTTCTGGATCGGCGATGACGAAAAGCAAGAGGTCGTCGTGCGCGCGGGAGAGGTGTTGCACATTCCGTCGCACGTCCCTCACAAAGCGGAAGCGCTGGAAGATACGCTCGACGTCGACGTGTTCTCGCCGCCGCGCGAAGATTGGCTCAACAAGACAGACTCTTATCTGCGCCGCTGACGGCGCCTCCCGTTAGGCACCGCCGACATGGATCTCGGACTGCGGGGCAAGGTTGCTCTGGTGAGTGGGGCGAGTCGCGGACTCGGGCGTGCCATCGCCGAGACGCTCGCCGCGGAGGGCGCGTTGCTCGTAATCTGCGCGCGTGGCGCTGATGCGCTCGAAAAGGCTCGCCAGACCATCGCCGAACGCACGGGCGTCGACGTCGATGTGGTGGCCGCGGACGTCGCGACGGACGCGGGGGTCGCCCTCGTCTGGCAGCATACCCGCGATCGATTCGGTCGCGTCGACGTGCTTGTCACGAATGCCGGCGGGCCACCACCCGGGCCGTTCGAGGCCCACGGGTGGGACGTCTGGCAGCGCGGCGTCGAGCTGACGCTGCGCAGCGCCGTGGAGCTCACTCGGCTGGTGCTGCCGGGGATGAAGGAGCGGCGGTGGGGACGCGTCCTCAACGTCACGTCGATTGCCGTCAAGCAGCCCGTCGACGGACTCATGCTCTCCAACAGTCTGCGCGCGGCGGTCACGGGGTTTGCCCGCACGCTCGCGAATGAAGTGGCAAGCTATGGCGTCACGGTGAACAACATGCTCCCCGGCTACACACGCACGGATCGTCTCGAGCAGCTGAATGCGGCGACGGCGGCAAGCGAGGGCATCACTGCCGAGCAGGCCTCGCGTCGCACCGAAGGCCAGATTCCGATGCGGCGACTCGGCGAGCCGCACGAGTTCGCCGCTCTCGCCGCGTTCCTCGCATCGGAGCAAGCGGCGTACATCACCGGTCAGTCGATCGCGGTGGATGGCGGTTGGATCCGCTCGCTGCTCTGAGGAACGGTGGTCGGTGGTTGTTGGCTGTTGGTCGGTGAAAGCGGCACGCCCTCGAGCACCACGGTGCGTGTGGGGAACGCGAGCTCGATCTTCTCCGCCCTGAAGCGCCGCAGCAGCTCCAGGTTTATCGTTTGCTGAATATCCAAGTAGCGGCCGTAGTCGGCGTCGAGAACGAAGTACACCGTCTCGATGCGCAGCGCCGAGTCGGTGTACTGCGTGAAGTGACTGCGATCGAAGCGCACCGGCTGCTGTGATGAAACGACTTCGCGAATCATGCCGGGGATGCGCGCCACGGTCTCCGGCGTCGTGCCATAAGTAACGTCCGTCGTGAAGACGACGCGGCGATCGAGCTGCCGCTTGTAGTTCCGAATGCGGCTCTTCAGAAGCTCGCTGTTGGAGATGATGATCTGCTCGCCGCTCACGCTGCGCACGCGCGTCGTCTTGAGGCCGATGCGCTCGACCGTGCCTTGCATCTGATCGACGGCGATCGAGTCACCGACGTCGAACGGTTTGTCGAAGACGATCGATAGGGCGGCGAAGAGATCGCCGAGCACGTTCTGAACGGCGAGCGCGATGGCCACGCCACCGATGCCCAGTCCAGTGACGAGCGTCGTGACGTTGACGCCAAACTTGTCGAGCGCGGTGATGAATACGATCACCCACAACACCAGCTTCGCGCCGATGCCGAGCGCGCGCATCGTCGTCACGCTGGCGACATCGGCGTGCGCTGCCCTCAGGCCGGCGCGACGATGGATCCAGAGATCGACCGCCGTCGCGCCCCACAGTCCGCATTGCACGAGCAGCACAATCGCGAAGCCAGCGGCGAAGTACCTGTCGGTCGTGGGCGGAAAGATCAGAAAGCGAGAGCCGAAGACGACGGCGGTGGCGGCAAGAAAGAAGGGATTGGTCCGCCCCACCATCTCGACGAGGATGTCATCGAGCTCCGTCGTCGTACGTTTCGCGATGGCGCCGAGTCGGCCGACCAACAGCCGGCGCAAGAGCAGCAACACGAGAAACGAAGCGAGGGCGACCGCGAGCGCGATCCCCCACTGCCGTACCGAATTGTTATAGAAAGTCTGATCGAGGAACCGTGTCGCTCTCATTCCGGGGAGTCGAGGCGGAAGTCATAGGCTGGCGGCGGTGCGCGCCCGCTCACCACAAGCCTATGCCCGACTCGCCGGGTGGGCTACACCCCCACGGCAACACTTCGCTGGCGCACGCGCCACTTCGACATGGCGTCGCACGCATCGCAGTTGCCGCACTCCCAGTCCGACTCCACGTCCTCGCCGAAATACTCCAGAATGAAGCGCGTCCGACACTGCGCCGTCTGACAATACTGCACCATAGCGCGCAGCTTGGCGCGGTCTTGCATGCGACGTGCTTCGTAGTCGGTGAGGTCGGCGCTGAGATCGATCGACGTCAGTCGTTCCGTCGTCAGCCGCTCCCAGCTTCCGCCTCGATATTCGCGTACGAGGCCGTGCCGCTTGAGGAGGACGAGGACGATTCGCGCCTTCCGCCGCGGCACACCCGATTTGTCGGCGAGATCGTCGAGATGCACTTGCTCGCGGTGCGGCACCTGCTCCAGCGTGATGGCGACGCGCGCGGCCTCCTCGACATCGGGGTACTTGCCGCCGAGGAAGTACGATTGCACGCGGCTGTCCTCGACGCGATACAGCACCGTGCACGTCGCCGGCTCGCTGTCACGTCCGGCGCGGCCAGCCTCCTGATAGTACGATTCGACGCTTCCCGGAAAGTGATAATGAATGACGAAGCGGATGTCGCTCTTGTCGATTCCGAGACCGAATGCATTCGTGGCAATCATCGCCTTGAAACGATCGGCCATGAATCGGTTCTGCATGTCCTTGCGATCGGCGGCCGCCATCTTTCCGTGGTACAAACCGATCGGCACGTCGCTGCGGCGCTCTTCATACAACCGCTCGGCCTCACGCACCGTGGCGACGTAGACGATTCCGACTCCGGGACTGTTGCGCAAAAGGCTCGCGAGAGCCGCATCCTTCTCACGCTGATTGACCGTACGACGCACTTCGAAGCGCAGGTTCGGGCGCGCGAAGCCAGTAATCGTTACGACGGGATCGCGCATACCGAGCTGCCGCGCGATGTCGCGGCGCACTTCATCCGTTGCTGTCGCCGTCAAGGCGAGAATCGGCGGACGACCGAGACGTGTGACGATGGATCCGAGCATAAGGTAGTCGGGACGGAAGTCATGCCCCCACTGACTCACGCAGTGCGCTTCGTCGACTACGAATAGACTGACCGATCGCGACAACAACCGCTCGAAAAAATCGCGGTCCTTGAAGCGCTCGGGAGTCAAATAAAGAATCTCTCCCTCGCCGTCCAGCACTCGCTGCTCGAGGTCCCGCGTTTCCGAGCCGGTCAGGTGTGAGTGCATCGCCATCGCGTCGACGCCGCACGCAGTGAGCTTGTCTTGCTGGTCTTTCATCAGCGCGATGAGCGGACTCACGACGATCGTCAAACCCGGCAGCATCAACGCCGGCAGCTGGTAGATCAGCGATTTGCCGCTACCGGTGGGCATGACAACCAGTGCATCACGTCCGCCGAGGGCGGCCCGAATCGGCTCCCACTGGCCGTACTGAAAATCGCGGTGGCCAAAGCGCGCGACGAGAATCTCGCGAGCCTGGGCCCGAGATGAACTGGACATGGAAACATCTTGGGCACGATCCGTTCCGGCCGCCCTTGCTGACCTCGAACCCCGGCGGCGTGCTGAGCATTCTCTGATAGCTGAGCCGGCTCGAATTTCAGAATCGAATCGTTAGGCATCGCCCAGCCGTGATGCCGCGCACCAGCGCCGCCGCCAAAGAGTTAGGCGATCGCGCGTGTGGCGGAAGCGATCCGCGGAGATTGGGCATCGATGACAGAGACATGCGCTGCCTCTGCCAGTGCGGTCGACCTCAGGAACCACACGAAGGCCAGGGCAGTATCTTTGAGGACTCGAACGAAGCTCGCGCGACTGAGAGGGAGGCACACCATGTGGATCAGGCGGCCGGACGACCTCAAATCGTCGGAGATCACCGACGAGAAGCTCTATATCGACCGGCGCCGCTTCCTGTTGACGGCAGGAATCATCGGAGCTTCGGGCGCCGGTCTCCTGGCGTGCGACAACGAGGCGCAGGCGAACGGATCGGCGGACGCTGCCGGCGGCTCGGCCCAGGATCCCCAGGACAAGATCAACACGTACGAGCAGATCACTTCGTACAACAACTTCTACGAGTTCGGGACCGACAAGGAAGATCCGAAACAGAATTCGGCGGGCTTTCATCCGCAGCCATGGACGGTGCGCGTCGAGGGGCTATGCAGGAAGCCGGGCGACTATCACTTCGAGGATCTCATCAAGCCTCACAAGGTTGTGGACCGCACCTATCGACTTCGGTGTGTGGAAGCATGGTCGATGGTCATTCCGTGGCAGGGCATATCGCTCGCGGAGATGATCAAGCGATTCGACCCGCAGCCGTCGGCAAAGTTCGTTGCGTTTACGACGGTGATGCGGCCAGACGAAATGCCGGGTCAGCGCCGGCCGGTTCTCCGATGGCCTTACATCGAAGGGCTTCGCATGGACGAAGCGACGAACGATCTGACGCTCATGGCGACAGGCTTATATGGAAAGCCGCTGCCGAATCAGGATGGTGCACCGATTCGCCTCATCGTGCCATGGAAGTACGGCTTCAAGGGCATCAAGTCGATCGTCAAGATTGCGTTCGTCGACCGACAGCCGGAGACGACGTGGAATATCGCGGCGCCTGACGAGTACGGGTTTTACGCGAACGTGAATCCAGAGGTCGACCATCCGCGGTGGTCGCAGGGCAGCGAGCGCCGGATCGGCGAGTTTCGGCGCCGGCGGACATTGATGTTCAACGGTTACGCGGACAAGGTCGCGAGCATGTACGCCGGCATGGACCTCCGCAAGAATTATTGAGCCGCGTCGTGCCGAGTGGCGTTCGCGTGAGCCCGTGATCGAGTTGAATCGCCTGAAGCCGGTGGCATTCGTGTTATGCCTCATTCCGGCGGCGGTGCTCGCGTGGGACTTCTGGGGGGTCACGCACAGCCGCCCGGAGGCGTTAGGCGCCAACCCGATCCGCGAGGCGGAGATCTTCACGGGCCTCTGGACACTGCGCTTCCTCGCAATCACACTCGCGGTAACGCCGGCACGCGAGCTGTTCGGTCTCGGCGCGCTAGCGCGATTCCGCCGCATGTTCGGACTGTTCACGTTCTTCTACGCGTGTGTGCATCTCAGCATGTGGGTTGGTGTGGACTGGTTCTTCGACTGGCGGGCGATGGGCGGCGAGATCGTCAAGCATAAGTACATCCTCATCGGCATGACGACGTTCATTCTGTTGGCGCCCCTCGCGTTGAC
>QHUV01000216.1 GCA_003222065.1 Gemmatimonadota bacterium
CGCATCCATTACCTCGGTGCCCGGGGATACGAGCCTGAGATCGAAACCCGAATTCATACGCTCGTACCTGAAGCTGCTGTGCCCATCATGGTGTCGCTTCGCAGCGGCGAAACCCTCTGGCTGGGCTCCGCGGAAGAATACCGGCGCCGCTTCCCGTGGGCGTTCGAGCAATTCGGCGCGGTGAGCGAGACGCAGGCGCACATCGCGACGCCGTTGATTCACCTCGGGCAGCGTGTCGGCGCGCTGTCGCTCAGCTTCGACGGCCCGTCCGCTTTCGGTGTCGTCGACCAGGCGTTCACGCTACTACTCGCGCAGGCCACCGGCGCTGCGCTGCACCGCGCCGCGAGCTATGACGCCGAGCGCGAGAAGCGGCGACAGGCCGAAGTGCTGGCGCGAGCGCGTGAGGAGGTGCTTGGTATCGTCGCCCATGATTTGCGCAATCCGCTCAGCCTTATCAGCACGACGACGCAGTTCCTTCTCGAAGACAGCCTCGCGCCGGCGGAGCGTACGCGGTTGCTCACGAATGCAATGCGCGCCGCCAGGCAAATGAATCGGATGATCGCCGATCTCCTCGATACGGTTCGTCTTCAGGCTGGACGGCTCTTCCTCCAGCTCGAGGATGTTCCAGTCGAGACGATCCTCCAACAGATCGAGGAGACCTTCGCTCCATTAGCAAAGTCTCATCACGTGCAATTGCTGATTGCAAGACCTGATCAGCTGTTCACCGTGCGCGTCGATCCGCTGCGTGTCTCGCAGATTCTCGGCAACCTTCTCGGCAACGCGCTGAAGTTCACGCCGGCGGAAGGTGTCGTCACACTGCGGGTCTCTCGTCAAGACAATAAGGCCAAATTCGAGGTGACCGATACCGGACCAGGTATCTCCGCCTCCGATCTGCCGCGACTGTTCGATGACTTCTGGCAGGCGCGGCGCGGTGATCAGCGTGGGGTGGGACTTGGGCTCGCGATCGCGAAGGCACTCGTCGAGGCCCACGGCAGCGGCATCGACGTCACGAGTACGGTAGGCCGCGGGAGCACGTTTTCGTTCACGACTCCCCTCGCCGCGGGGCGGGCCGCCGAGCGCGCGCGACCAGTGCCGAGTATCCAGCCTTCCGAGGCGACATTGGATCGTTAGGCGTGCCCAAGGTGCCCGTTAGGCGAGCCCCATACCGCCCGCCTAATCGCCGACCGGCGTTTCTATCGCCCGCGTCCGCACGGCATACCAGTCCACGCGCCGGGTGGCGTACATGATCGCGCCGAGAATGGCGAACAGGCCGACCGACCCAATAACGAGCGCGTAGTCTTCGTTCATCAGCAGCAGGTACAGATAGGCGTAGAGTAGCGCGACACTCGCCGCGATACCGAGCGCGCGGGTGGCGCGCCCTACGATCGACACACTGTACGCGCCAACCATGCCGACGACAGCAGCGCTCGCGATGGTATAAGCGACCGGGAAGCCAAGATGTTCTGATAGCGCGAGCTCGAGTAGATAGAAAACGCAGAGCGCGCCACCGAGCATGAGGTACTGGATCGGATGAACGCGAACGCCGGCGAGGACCTCGATGAGCCAGAGCGTCGCGAACGTCAGCAAAATGAAAAGGAAGGCGTACTTCACGCTCCGCGTCGTCATGTGGTACTGATCGACGGGGTTCATGAGGGCGACGCCGAAGCGCGACGAGTCGATCATGCCGCTCATCGCCGCGTCCGACGACCACGCCTGCGGATAACTTCGCCCGAGAAAAGGAACCGACCACCTCGCACGGAACGCCGCATCGCTCACGGTGCGTTCCGTAGGAAGCCATTTGCCTTGGAAGCTCGGGTGCGGATAGTCACCATTGAGATCGAACACCGTCGTCCGCGCGAAGGGCACAACGTCAGTACGAACGCTGCCGTTGAGCGAGAGCGGGAATGAGAATCGGACTCTCTGCGTCGTGTCCGTGATTGCGACCGGCGCGTGGATTCCCGTGCCGCCTTCCGGGAAGCCACCGATCCCAGGAAGGAAGCCGATGCGCTTGCCATTCCAGGTGAGTGTCGTTGACTCCTGAATTGCACGCGCGTCGGAAATGCCGACGGCGACGTGCGCCCTGCTCCACTCGACGTCGCTCGCTCCGACGCCTAACTCCGCGAACTGGGGTCGCGCGAATTCGCCTTCCAGCTGCAATCCGAGCTTGTAGACGGGTACGGAGAAAATACCGCGGTGCCGCACCTCGGACTTCATGATTCCATGAATACTCAACTCCTCCGCCAGCAAGATGGCATTTCGATGCTCGCTGCGCGCGAGCGGCTGACCGTTGACGATCTCCGTTCCCCGATGGACATAGGGCACGACGAGCACGGGCCCAGTGATGGATTGCGCGGTGCCCCACTTCGCAGAGACTTCCGTCACTGCCTGTTCCCTTCTCTCCTGCCGCTCGGCGACGAGACCACTGATCATCGAGATCGGGATCTGCAGCAGGAGAGCGAGAAGGGTGATGAAGAAGAGACGCAGCAGCTGCGAGTTGCGCAGCGACGTCACGACGCGTTCGATGGGATCTTTCACTGGAATACGCGGTTGCGTGCGGTTGCGTGCGGGCGGACTGGATGCCGCACTCAAGGACGACCAGGGGCGTCGCGACGTCAGATTCCGTCTCGTTGGCGCCGCTCGAAGCTGCGGAAGATACCCCGTTAGGGATTCACGGCCACTCGATAATCGTAGCCCTCCCATCGTTGCGCTTCGGGATAGTAGAGGGTGAAGTCGACTGCGGCGCCGCTGGCGAGCGCGCTCGTGTCGAGATCTGCTATCCATACGCCGAGTGACCCTGCCTCGCGCGCGGCGGTGTCGCTCCACGTGCTCCAACCATCGCGCGACCAATGCACCACCGCGGGGCGGAGCGTCTGCACCCGCAGCGTGCGGCCAGCGCCCATGACGCGTGTCTTGTTGGTCGGGGACCAGATCGCGTGACGCGCCTGCACCTTCTGACGCACGTAACGCTCATACGGCTGATCCGGCATGTCGAAGACCACGCCGTCGTGCAGCGAGCGCACCAGCTTCACATACTCGGCGTGCGCCCACACGAGTGGCATCGCGCCGCCAGTCGGACTCGTAAGGCGAGCCGTCTTCGTGCTCCCCGTAGCCGTCGTCGTTGTATCGGTGCCAGGTCGGTCCCGTCTTTGTGCGGCGGCAGATCAGTGCATCGATGACGCGCACCGTGTTTCGTATTCTCTGATCGTTCGCATCACGCAGGCCGAATCGGACGAGCGCGAGGGCATCGGGGCTCACGAGATGTTCGTAGCGCGCGCGGTCCGAGCCGACGGGACGGTTGCGAATGGCGACATAGCCCGTGGGCAGCGCGTCCGCGCCAGCACTCGCGTCCCCGGCCTCCGGCGGCGCGATGCGCGTGTAGTAGCCGTCGACTCCGGCGAGGCGCGCGAACTCGGTGTTGGAGACGTAAGTCCAGCGCTCGATGTTATCGTTCCATGCATCGGCCGTCTCGCGCAGTACGCTCGCCGTCTCGTGATGCCCCTCCCTATCGGCGCAGTCCGCGGCGACGAGCAACGCCGCGATCTCCACGGCGAGTGTGAACGGCGAGTAGCCACCGTCCTCTTCCCACCGATCCTGCTCGGTCACCGGTCCGTGCCGCACGATGAAGGCCGAAGCCTTGCGGATCATCGGCCAGGGATCGAGGTCCTTTAGTTCGTCCTCGCGGCGCAGCAGCTCGGCGAAGAGAATCGGGAACGCCGTCTCGTCCAGCTGGATCCCGCGCCAGTACGCCGTGCCGTCGAGCCACATGTTCTGCGGCCAGCGTCCGTCCGCCTCCTGAGTGCTGACGAGATAGCGAAGCGTGCGACGCGCGAGATTGCAGTGGCCGGCAGCCATCAGTGCGCCCGCGCCCTCGACGAGGTCACGCGGCCACACGAGGTGGTAACCGCCCAACTCGTGATCCCCTTTCGTCTGCCCCCAGGGTATAGAGAGGCTCGCGATGAGCGCGCCGATGGCGCGCTTGTCCTCGTGGCACGCCAGCACCGCAGCGCTCGTGCGATAGAGATCGACGACGCTCACCGGAAGGTCGATGGGCGTCCGGTCCCGCGGGTCGCCACTCCCAGCCAGCGCGTCGGTATGTGTCGCGCCGTTCGCGAGCGCCGCCAGTTCATGCTCCGCGGAGACCCGCATATCGTCGGGCGTGAGTGCGCGCCCCGGCGGCTCGGGTCCGAGCGTCCGCTCGTGGTAACTTTGCCACTCACGGACGTACGCCTCCGCGATGCGGTCGAAGCTCGACGCGAGCGTCATGCGTGCGCGCTGCGCCGCCTCGGCCGGGCCCCCACCGAAGGCCAGCGCGAGCACGAACTCGGCCACGGGGTGATCGTCGACGACGCGCCGCCCCGCCTCGAGGTCGACTTCGCCGGTTAGCGCCACATTCCCGTTAGGCGCTTCGGTGTATTCGTCGACGAGCCGCCGATGCTCGCGCAGCTGACGCCAGCCGTCGCTGACACCAACGTAGCCGCAGCTCCGCGCGCGCCAGTCACAGCTCGACGCGAGCGCGAGGGACACGTCGCCGCGGCGCGCGAACAGCATCGGGATGCCCTTATACTCGTCGCACCAGGCATCATTGCCATAGCCTTGATTGCCGATGTGCGGCGCGAGCAGCGCGAAGACGCGGTAGCTCTCGAGCGCGCCGACGAGCGCGCGGAAGCGAACGCGCTGCACGACGACGTCGCGCTCGGGATCGGCGACGATCGTCTTCTCGATCTCGTAGCGGCCGCGCGTGCACGTGTTGACCAGCCGATAGCCCGGTACTCCGGCGGCGAGCAGATGCACGACGCTCCGTGTGTCGCGCTTCTCCTCGGAGAAGAAGGGTGCATCGTTAGGCGCGCCGGCATCCGTGACGAGCAATCCGAGATCGCGCGTGTTCGCCTGGTCAACCCGCGGGTAGTACACCTCGTCGAGAATACCGTGCGAGATCGTGAACCAGACGAGGCTGCGGCCGTCGAACGCGGTGCCGACACCACTCTTTGCGCTGGAGGTCCATCGGGGCTCGAGACCCGGACCGCCGGGCGCGGGTAGGTAGTTACTGAGGGGCATGGAGGGAGCGTAGCGATGCTGCCTCGTACAGGTAAGCTTCACATCCCTGGTCCCGGAGCATGAAGGATCTAGGAGGAGTGGAGCATTCGGCCCCGCGAGACGGGGACATCGACGGATTTGCTCCCGCCTAGCCGTCACGCAGCAGAAGCATGCGGCGCGATGAAGTGAACGTCTCCGAACTCATGCCAGAGATACCGGCCGCGAAGCGCTGCGTCGTACGCGCGCGCCAAGCGCTCGTGTCCGGTGAACGCCTCCAGCATGGCGAGATGTGACGCGTTCGCCGCGTGCAGACCAGTGACGATGCCATCCACTACCCTCGGAGGACGAGCGGGAGTAACCATATGCGCGGTCCAGCCCTCGTCTGCATGCACCGAACCGTCGGGCGACGCGACAGTTTCGAGCGCGCGAACGACGGTTGTTCCGGTCGCAATGACCCGACTTCCATTGCGCAGCGCCGCGTTCACGGCGTCGGCCGTGGCACTCGGTACGCGATAGCGCTCCGGGTATGGGCGCTCTCCAGCCTCGAGACTCGACACACCCGTGTGCAACGTGATCGTAGCGATCCGAACGCCTCGGTCGGTGAGCGCCGCGAGGACGCGCGGCGTCAACGGGCGGCCGGCGGATGGCATCTCTGCGCTCCCGGGCTCGCGCGCGAACATTGACTGATAGAAGGACAGCGGCCAGGCCTTCGTGACGTACGAATAGCGAATGGGCTCACCGTAGCGGCACGTGTACTCCAGTACGTCGTTAGGCAAGTCGAGTGCGGCGACCCAGAGCCGCGTGCCGGTGCCGACAGTTCGATCGTCGCCGGGAGCCCACGGTTCGATGAGCCGGGCTTCTCCACCGGCAGTTAACAGCAATCGCTCTCCGCTGGATGCGTCGATCAATGGCGCACTTCCCTTTGTGGTGATTCGTCTCAGCTCGACGGCCCAGTGCGTCGGCGAAAGCTGCGTCGAGAGATGGAGCCGTATCTCATGGTGACCGCGCGCGGCGCGCAGCGCGGGAAGCGATGCATTGATGGTCGCGCTCGCGTTGACTACCAGTAGGTCGCCGCGCTGCAGAAAGTCTGGCAGCTGCGTGAAACGCGCGTGATGGATCTCGTCCGAGTCCGCCGATGACACGAGGAGCCGCACCTCGTCGCGCTGGAGACCGCGCGCTTCCGGCGGTTCGTGCGCCGCCAGTTCGTCCGGAAGCTCGAAGTGGATCAGATCGTCGACGGCAGCAACGTTCATGCTGCCGCCTCAGCCGTCTCGGCGATGACCGGACCGAGGAATGCCGCGGTATACCGGCCACTCGGCAGGTCGCCTTCGAGCAGATTGATCAACGCGGGAACGCGGACTTCGGGTAATGGTCGGTCGCTTATGTCCTCACCAGGAAAGGCCGCCTGATGCATGTCGGTGCGCAGGTCCCCAGGATCCATCCAGTAGACTTTGAGCGTTGGATTCTCCGCCGCCAAGACGGCCGTGAGTTGCTCGAGCGCAGCCTTGCTGGCGCCGTAGCCTCCCCACCCCGCATATGGCGTGATCGCGGCATCGCTCGTGATGGACAGCACGCGCGCACCCGGCTTGAGTGTATCGCGCACTGCCTGGAGCATGCCTAACGGTGCGATGACGTTGGTGTCGAGCACCGATCGCAGGGCGTCGAGCGGATACTCCAATAACGGCGGCAGCGGGCTTGGTCCAAGCGCGCCCGCGTTGTTGACGAGGGCATCGAGCCCGCCGTGTCCGCGCGCCAATACGGCCAGTGCCGCGCGATGGATCGCGTCGGCGACGTTGCCGGGAATTGCCGCGACATGCGTCCGCTGCGCTAGCTCGTCTCGCACGACCCCGAGCTGCTCGGCGTTCCGTGCGGTGAGAATCAGATTCCATCCGCGTCCGGCGAGTCCGCGCGCCAGCGCGAGGCCCAAACCGCGCGACGCGCCGGTGATCAGCGCCGTCCGTTCTCTTGCGTCCATTTAGCCTCCCGATCGGTCTGCAGGGAAGCTACAAGTTCAAGTAAACTTGAAGTCAAGCCGTGCCCCGGATACTCTTGTCTCATGGCGGACCTCCTCACCATCGGCGACGTGGCCCGCCGGAGCGGCGTTGCCGCCTCGGCGCTGCGCTTCTACGAAGAGCGCGGGATGATCACGTCCGACCGCGCCGGCGGCGGCCAGCGCCGCTTCCCCCGCCACGTGCTCCGACGCATCGCATTCATCGTCTTCGCTCAGCGCGTCGGCCTGTCGCTCGACGAGATCGCCCTCGAGCTGGCGAAACTCCCGCAGAATCGGGCGCCCACGGGACGGGATTGGCAGCGGCTCTCGGGCCCCTGGACGTCGCGCATCGACGCGCGGATCGCGGAGCTCGAGCGCCTCCGAGCCGGCCTCACCCAGTGCATCGGCTGCGGCTGTCTATCGCTCGAGCGCTGCCAGCTCGCGAATCCGGGCGATCGCGCGGCCCGCTCCGGTCCGGGCGCACGCTACTGGCTCGGCGACCGCGGGCCCCGCTGAGGTGCCGGATAAACCTGATTAGAACTTACTCCTAAGACGCTATCATGGCCGATTGCGATCCGCTGGCGCACCGAGGAGCTGAGCCGATGCCACTTGCCGCTGTAAGAATGTCCACTGCTGCGCCATGAGCTGTGAAGCCGGCTGCGCGATCGTGAGAGTCGCGCGCGGCTCGTGCGCCACCTGCAGAGAAAAGGGTGCACCCTCGAGCACGGCGAGCCGCACGAACCCCGACGTTGCGGTCAGTGCCGCTTCCGGGATCCTCAGCGTAGCGCGCGCGCCCGGCTCGACCCGGCCGAGACGCCACTGCCGCTGCTCGCCGACTAGATAAACGTCGACGTATGTCTGCGCCACGTTGTCGAAGCGGATGGCGAGGGCCGGCTCGGGTGTGGCAGACGGTCAGTTCGACGTGATTGGTGATGGACCTCCGGCGCAACCGCCGACCGCGAGTGTCGTGGTGAGCACGACAGTGAGTGAAACAACTGAAACAGCGGCACGGATACTCAGCGTAATCATTGTGTCCTCCGTAAGGGAACCCGGCGCGCTCGGCGCCTTATCTGATAGCGCGGAAAAGACGGCCAAACCCACTCACGGTTTGCGGTGTCCGATCACTGGGCAGGTTTCTCCACTTTAGCGCGACACAGCCGATTCATATTCACTCCGATCCAGCACCGAGCACCGATGCACCTCCCCACGAGGTCACTGAGCTCCTCCGCGCCTGGGGCGCGGGGGACGCCCAGGCATGCGAGGCACTCGCTCGGCTCGTGTATGCGGAGCTGCGGCGACAGGCGGGCCGCGCGCTGCGCCACGAGGGCGAAGGGCAAACACTCCAGCCCACAGCGCTGGTGCACGAGGCATGGCTGCGACTCGACGCCCAGCACGATGCCCGCTGGGAGAGCCGCACGCAGTTCTTCGCCATCGCCGCGCAGATGATGCGGCGGGTGCTCGTGGACCACGCGCGCAGGCGCGGCGCGCTCAAACGCGGCGGCATGGCGATGCAGGTCACTCTGGACGCCTTGGACCGCGATGTCGCCGTGCCGAGCGTCGCGCCTGAAGAGGTTCCATCGTTGGACGCATTGGACCTACTCGCGCTCGACGACGCGCTCGCGCGCCTCGCCGTGCTTGACCCGCTGAAGGCCCGGCTGGTGGAGGTTCGCTTTTTCGCGGGCCTCAGTATCCCCGAGGCCGCCGCGGCGCTCGGCATCTCCCCGGCGACAGTTGGCCGCGAGTGGGCGGTAGCGCGGATGTGGCTCCGCCGGGCGCTGGAGGCCTAACGACGCTCGTGCCGGAACCCGTGCCGAAGCAGGAACAGTCCGGTGCCTGGCCACCGATGACGCCCGAGCGTTGGCGTGTGGTCGACGTGATCCTCCAGAGCGCCCTCATGTGCGAGCCCGACCGGCGCGAGGGCTTCGTGCGGGATGCCTGCGGTGAAGACGACGCCCTGCGCCGCGAGGTGGAGTCTCTTCTCGCCGCGCACGAGGGTATGGCCGAGGACTTCCTGGAACACCCAGCTGCCGCGGCGCTCGCATCGCCGACGGAGCCGCCACTGCCTAACGAGCCACCCGCCATCGTCCTCGCGAAAGCACTGGCGGGCCGCTACGCGGTCGAGCGCGAGATCGCGCGCGGGGGCATGGCCACCGTGTAC
>QHUV01000217.1 GCA_003222065.1 Gemmatimonadota bacterium
CGGGGCGCAATGAGAACGGAAAGACGTGCAGATATGTGAACGGCAATCGCTCGACCAGCTCGACCGTGCGTCCGTGGTCGGCTTCCGATTCGCCAGGAAAGCCGACAATGATGTCCGCTCCCAGTCCGAAGACCGAGCGTCTCGAGGCGAGCCGCTCGACGACCCGCGCATAACGATCCGCCGTATACCAATGTCGCCCCATCCGCTTCAGCACTACATCCGAGCCGGACTGCAGAGGCGCGTGCAGATGGGGCGCGACACGTGCGGGCTCCTCAACGAGCAACGCCAACAATCGCTCATCGACCTCCGTCGCCTCGAGCGAGGAGAGCCTGAAGCGAACGCGCGGCACGTCGCGAACGAGGCGCTCGATCAGCTCGCCTAACGAGGAACCGGCGTCGAGCCCGTAACTCCCGATATGAATACCGGTAATGACGATTTCCTCATGATGCTCGGCGAGCGCGCATGCCTCGGTCACGATCTCATCGGCGGGCCGGCTGCGGTTGTTGCCGCGCGCCAGCGTCGTCGCGCAGAACGTGCAATGCTCATCGCAGCCGTCCTGGACGCGCAGCAGAGCGCGGACGCCGGTTTGCGCCGCCGCGCGAACGACCGATGCGTCACGTGGAAGACTCAGCGCCGCGGCGAGAGCCGTCAGATCCGCGCCGGCAACGAGCTGCTCCACCGATGGCAAGCCGCGCAGTGACAAGGCATCGTGTCGATCGGGGAGCGCGCTGGCGCAGCCCATGATCACGCTCCGCAAGCCGGCGCGCGATCGCGCCGCGCGGCGCACCGCCTGTCGGAGATCCGCCTCGGCCTCGGCCGTTACCGCACAGCTGTTGAAGACGGCGATGTCCGCCTCCGCCGCGTCGGTGACGATGGCGTGACCTGCTCGCTCGATCATCGCGCGAGCCGTCTCGGTGTCGTAATGATTGGCCCGACACCCGAAGGTCCGGAGATACACCCGCATCCGACCGTTTCGTGCTCAGCCGCCGAGCGACGAGCCGGACACTCGGACGACGCGTGCGGGTGGCTTTAGCGGCAGCGTGAAGTGGAACGAGCTGCCCTGCCCTTCCGCACTCTGCACCCAGATGCGGCCGCCATGGGCGTCAACCACCATCTTGCAGAAGGCGAGTCCGAGCCCGGAGCTGCGAGTGCGCGGAACGCCCTGGGTCTTCACGCGTTCGAACTTGCGAAAGATCACTTCGTGGTACTGCGGCGGGATACCGGGACCGTTATCGGCGACCGTGAATAGGACGCCGTCGCCGTCCCGGCGTGCCTTGAAGTCGATCTTCACCGCCTGCGCCGAATGCGTGACGGCGTTTTGTACGAGGTTGTTCAAGACGCGCTTCAGCAGTTCCTTATCGGCTTCGAAGACCGGCGCGTCATCGGTGACCTCCACGGTTGCCGCGGCGCCTTCCTGCTGAAAGCGCACTTCCCACTCGTGCTCGATCTCGGTGAGCAGCGCGGCCGGCGCAATCGGCTGCAGATCGAGGTTCAGCTCCGCTTCTTCGATCCGCGAGACCTCGAGCACGTCGTTGATGAGCGCGAGAAGATCCTCGGCCTTCGCCTCCGCGTCGCCGACGGCCTTACGCTGATCCTGCACGAGCGAGCCGAAGTCACCGTCGAGAAGCATCTCCATCGTCGCGAGGACCGAGGTCAGCGGCGTCTTCAGATCGTGCACGATCATCTTCATGAGATCATCACGCATTTTCTGCAGCTCGCGCTGCTTGCGGAGACTTTCCTCGAGCGCATCCGTCGCCGCCTTCAGCTTGAGCAAGCTGCGAACGCGAGCGCCGAGCACGAGCCGATTGTGCGGCTTCGTGAGGAAGTCGTCACCACCCGCTTCGATTGCCTTCACACGGTCGGTGGTGTCGTTCAGCGCGGTCACGAATATGACCGGAATATTCTTCGTCCGCGGATCGCGCTTGATGCGACGACAGACCTCGAACCCCGTCGAGCGATCGTCGCAACCGAGGTCACCGGCGGGCATCGACACGTCGAGAATGCAGAGATCTGGCTTGCTCTCGAAGCACGCGCGCAGCGCCGACGGCCCGTCGGCGGCCGGGATCGCGCGAAACCCGAGCACGTGGAGCTGATCGAACAACAGCTCGACGTTCGCCGGCACGTCGTCGGCAACGAGGACGAGCGGCGCGTCGGGAGGAGGGGTGTTGGTCTCCACGAGGCGCTGATCGGTCAGGGCCGAATTCCGAATCCGATGCTCAGTGTCCATGCGCGCTCAGTTATGCCGATGCCGGCGTCGCGGCGTGCGTGCGCCAGCGTGACATCGGTAAGGACGCGACCGCCCGCGAACGTGGTGCCGAATCCCGCGCTCAAGCTCTTCTCGTCCACCTTGTCATTGTTCGGTCCCACCACGTACGGCAATGTTCGCCAGCGGCCGCCCAAACGGAGCATGAGCGCCTGGCTGCCGAGATGCGGTCCGGCGATGTCGGCGCCGAGACTCGTATCCCACGTGTCGACGGCTTTGGACGTTCCCCTATTCAGTCCATTCAGCGAAGACCATTTGTCGAACGCCGTGCGCACGGCAATCTCCGAACCCGCCACTCCAACGTACGCAAGGGACAAACCCAAGCGGTCGGGCACGCTCGCGTGGCCGAGTGACGTATCGCTCCGCGTCGCGTTCAAGCGCCCGCCTTTTCTGAACGAGACCGACGCGATCGCCAGCTTGGGCGCCACCAACTGCAGACCCGCCGAGACGGCGCCGCCGTCGAAGCCGAGCGTCGAGCTGTCCGCAAAATTGCCGAACGCCGAATTGTCGGTGAAAGTGTGAGCCACCGAGACGCGGTCATTCCCGCTGATCAGATGGCCGCCGAGGCCGAGGCGGAGGTAGGTCGAGGGCATCCACGCGACGGCGAGGCGCAGATCGTTGATCGATCCACTGGACCCAACAGTGAACGTCGAATTCACCGTGTCGGCGCCGAGGACGAGCAGACTCGGCGTCGATGTCGTCCACGTGCGGTCGAGGAGCGTCGCCGACGAGATACCGAGCGCCCAGTTCGTGCCGATCGGCAAGACTGCCGCGAACAATGGATAGCGCGCCGTCGTCGTGTTGTCTTTCGCCGAGCCCACGATCACGCTGCGAAACTCCGGCTCGATCTGGAAGAACAGCGTCGTCGTTCCGATGAACGCAAGCGCCGACGGATTCACCAACGAGATGGGATCGATCTCGCCGATCGACCCCCCGGTGCCTTCGGCGCGCGCGCTGAGCTGTCCGGTGGGAAAGCCGAGTCCCTGGCCGCTTAGATTGCCTTGCGCGGAAGCACGGCGCGTCACCGCTAGAGCGACGAGCAGCATCGCGACGAATGCGAGTTTGCTCATCACGCTTCGCGTGAGGCGCGGAGAGGTGTGCGTGGTCACGGCAGCCCCAAGGTGACGGTAGGAACGTAGGTGAGTTGCAGCCGAGGGCGCAACGCACTGCCGGCCTCGCTGGAGAAGAAGGCGGCGATAGCTGGCCTGACGCCCTCTGCGCCCATGACGAGCACGAGGGCACGCTGCGTCTGCTCGACTTTGGTGTTGCGCCAAACGCGCACGAGGTTGACCAACTCCAATCGACGCGTACCCGAATCGGCGGGGACGACGCGAAGCGAATCGAAGGCGTTGACCGTATTCACCGACACTAAACGCATGAGGCGCGGGATATCGGTAAGTACGGTGCCCGCGGTAATCGCAAACGGGTAAATGCCGACCGAATCGAGGGCGCTCGGACTGCCACGCAGCGGGAACTGCGTCAAGGTCAGCGTCGCGCGAAGGACGGTCGACGAGTCGACGATGCGTGACGGCAAGTCGAATCGCATGTACGTCCGGCGCCCGGGAAAGCCGCCGACAGAG
>QHUV01000218.1 GCA_003222065.1 Gemmatimonadota bacterium
TCGAACAGATCCGCGCGCGGCGCCTGGGCGCTTAAAGCCGCGTCCATGACGCGCGGAAGCTAGGCGGTGGGAGGAGCTAGGTGCTAGGTGCCAGATGGCGAGGCGCCGAGCTAACACAAAACGGGGCTCGGCCGTACTCTTTTGTAGCGTCGGGCTACTTGCGAAAGTCTGATTTGTATGCCTATTTGTATACAACACTTCTCGGAGACGTAAACCATGCGCACAGCGCGCTTCGTCCATGCATGGTCCGCGATCGTGCTCGCTAGTGGCGCCAGCGTCGGCTGTGCCGCGGCGACGCGCTCCGCCCCCGAGGGTTTGCGGTCTGATGCCGGCATCGCGGAGTGGACGCCAGCCGAACGACGGCAGATGCGAGATTCGGCAAATGCGCAGGCCGTCGCCGACGAAGTGGGTCCGCGGGTTACCGTCATGGCGGACTTCGATTACGCCGGGGGAAGCCGACGCGTCGAGGCCTCCTTCCACATGTACGACGATGCATACGCGATCGTGGGACAGCTCGATGCGGCGGGACGCCTCAGCGTCGTCTTCCCCTCCGCGCCGGGTGACGACGGCTTCGTCCGTGGCGACAAGATCTATCACGTGCCGTCGTTCTTCGCCGGATTCAGCGACGAGTACGCGTGGCGCTACTCCGATTATCGCCATTCGTCGCACAGCGTGGCCAGTCGCCGCGACTCATACGATGCCGGGTTGGGATACGTGTTCGTGATCGCCTCGTGGCGGCCGATGCGTTTGGACCGCATCACGGACGGGAATCGTTGGCAGACGTACGAGGTCTCGAACGTCAACTACATGCACGACCCGCGTGAGGCCATCGAGGAGCTCGGCGCGCTCATCGCCGGTGACAATCGGGAGGCGTATACGATCGAGTATGCGCACTACTCGACGACCAACTACGGCACGTATGCTTTGAGCGATTTCGACGCGGTGAACAGCGGCTGTTACGGCTACCGCGGGTTCGGATTCAGCCGCCCCTCACTCTTCTTCAGTCCATTCGGGTTCCTGCCCTCGCGCGGCTTCGGTTTTGGTTCAGCGAGTTGCAATGCGGGATTCAACGGCGGTTTCGGCTACGGATACTCGTACGGATATCCCGTCGGCTACACGCCGATCACGAACTGGCCTGTCGTTCCGCGCGGTCCCGCCGGTCCGATCGGGGCCCCGATCTTCCACCTGCCGCGGGCTGCGGGAACGCAGGGCGTTGCATTGCATCGGCCGCGTCCAGAGGCGGTGCCGTCGACACCAGTGAGCGGTACAGCGGCCATGGCAAACGAGGGTCAGTATCGTCGCCCAGGATTGATCACCGAGGACGCTGCGCGGCCGCGTGGTCAAGGGCAGGGGCGCGGCGCAGGCGCTGACAACGGACTTGCACAGCGGCCAACGATCCAGCAAATGATCGGCAATCGCCGAATCGATGAAGGGTCCCATGCGGCGACGCGAGACGCAGGCATTCGCGATAACTCGTCGTGGTCCACCAATCGGGGCAGCACGAGCACGCACGAGAGTGGGCGCTCATACGGTGGCGCGCCGGCACGCGAGAGTGGGCGCACATCTGGTGGCGAGTCTGCGCGCACGGCGCCGCGTGGCGAGAGCCGTGGCGAGTCGACGCGCATGACGCCATCGCATAGCGAGCCACGCAGCGAGTCCCCTCGCGCGGCACCGGCTCACACCGAGCCTTCCGTGCGCTCGACGCCGGCTGCGTCCACGTCTTCCGGATCGTCGTCGGGCTCACGCAAGCCGAAGTAACGAGGTCATCTCACGTCATCGCGGGAAGTGAACCGCGCGTCCTGATGGGCGCGCGGTTTTTTCGCATCGAACGGTTCGGCGGAGCCGGTCGACTTCCGGGTATATTTGACGCTCCCGCCATTGTCCACGTGTTGACCCAGAGAATTCCGCGCTTTGAAGCTCGATCATATTCGCAACTTCTGCATCATCGCCCATATCGATCACGGTAAGTCGACCCTCGCCGACCGCCTGATCGAGGCCACCGGTACGCTTCAGAAGCGGGAAATGAAGGAGCAGGTGCTCGACACGCTCGACCTCGAGCGCGAGCGCGGCATCACGATCAAGCTCAACGCAGTTCGGATGACATACGCCGCACCGAACGGTGAGTCGTTCGAGTTGAATCTCATCGATACACCGGGGCACGTCGACTTCACGTACGAAGTGTCGCGGTCGCTCGCGGCGTGCGAGGGAGCGATTCTCGTCGTCGATGCATCACAAGGGATTCAGGCGCAAACGCTGTCGAACTTGTTTCTCGCTCTCGACGCGGGGCTGGAGATCCTTCCCGTCTTGAACAAGATCGATCTCCCCGGGGCCGAGCCGGAGCGACGCAAGCAAGAGGTTCACGATCTGATCGGCGCCGATCCGGATGACATCCTCCTTGTCAGCGCGAAGGAAGGAATCGGGATCGGCGCACTGCTCGAGGCCATTGTGGCACGCGTGCCGGCGCCGTCCGGCGACGCGGACGCGCCGCTCCGCGCCCTGATCTTCGATTCGCACTACGATCGGTATCGGGGCGCCATACCGAGCGTGCGCGTCGTCGACGGCTCGATCAAGCCCGGCCAGCACGTCGTTTTCGCGGCCGGCTCGGGGCAGGATTACGAAGTTGCTGAAGTCGGCTATCTCCAGTTGCGCCAGGTGCCGACGGACGAGCTGGGCCCGGGAGAGGTGGGGTACGTCGTCGCGAACGTGCGCTCGGTGAAAGAGACGCGCGCCGGCGACACGATCATGGATTTCGAGCGCCGTGCGGGGACGGCGCTTCCCGGATACCTAGACGTGCACTCGATGGTCTTCGCCGGTCTCTATCCGACCGACACGACCCAGTACGAGACGCTCCGGGACGCTTTAGAAAAATTGCAACTCAACGACGCGTCGCTCCACTATGAGCCCGAGACCTCGACGGCGTTGGGTTTTGGGTTCCGTTGCGGCTTCCTCGGGTTGCTGCATATGGAGATCGTGCAAGAGCGGCTCGAGCGAGAGTTCGATCTCGATCTCGTCACGACGGTTCCGAGCGTCGAATATCACGTCTATCACACGGACGGCGAAAAGGAGCTCATCGAGAACCCATCGATGATGCCGGCGGCCGGCGTGATCGCGCGCGTCGAGGAGCCGTTCGTCAAGGCGCGGATCATGGCGCCCGCCGAGTACATCGGTCCGATCATGACGTTAGGCACCGAGCGGCGCGGCATCTACAAGAACATGACGTATCTCGATACGACGCGCGTCGAGTTCGACTGGGAATTTCCACTGGCCGAGATCATTCTCGACTTCTTCGACCGTCTAAAGACGATCAGCCGCGGCTACGCGAGCCTCGATTACGTGTTTCTCGAATATCGCGAGAGCGACCTCGTGAAGCTCGACATGCTGATCAACGGCGACCCGGTAGACGCTTTCTCGGTGATCATTCATCGCGACAAGGCGTACGACTGGGGACGCAAGATCGCCGACAAGTTGAAGGAGCTGATTCCGCGCCAGCTCTTCGAGGTCGCGATTCAGGCGGCGATCGGGAACAAGGTCATCGCGCGCACGACGGTGAAGCCGCTACGAAAGGACGTCCTGGCGAAGTGCTACGGCGGCGACATCACGCGCAAGCGCAAGCTCCTCGAGAAACAGAAGGAGGGAAAGAAGCGGATGAAGCAGGTCGGCTCCGTGGAGATACCGCAGGAAGCGTTTCTCGCGGTGTTGCAGGTGGACTAAGAGGACGGAGTGGAAGGCGCGAGTCTCGTCGTTCAAACGTCCTTTCTCGGCGACACGGTTCTCACGACGCCCTTGATCGCGCATCTCGCTGAGCGCGGGCCCGTCGATGTCGTCGTCACGCCGGCGTCGGCGCCCCTGCTGGCAAACAATCCGTCCGTACGCGAGATCCACGTCTACGACAAGCGTGGGCGCGATCGAGGGCTCGTCAGCTCTCTGCTGCTCTCGGCGCGGCTGCGCCGGCGTCGTTATGCGGCCGCGTATCTGGCGCAGGGTTCCATGCGCAGTGGAGCGCTGGTGTTCGGCGCCGGTGTACGTCAACGCGTCGGATTTACGACTTCCGCGGGCCGACGCTTTTACACCCGGCGCGTCGACTATCTGGAAGGGGAGCATCACGCATCGCGTCTCTTGAGGCTGGCTCTCGAGCCGGGAGTCGAACCAAGCGCCGAGATGCTGCGTCCACGACTGTTCCCAGGACAAGCGGAGCGCGACAAGGTCGACGCGATGCTGCGCCAGTGGGGATGGAAGGGCGAGTCGTTCGTCGCCCTCGCACCCGGCAGCGTGTGGGCGACGAAGAAATGGCCGCACTATGCCGCGCTCGCGGCGCTCGTCAACGCTCGCGTCGTGATTGTCGGTTCGACGGAAGATGTGTATCTGGCGAGCGAGATTCTGCGGGCCGTCGGCGCGCGCGCGATCGATTGCGCCGGGCGATTGTCGCTGCTCGCGTCCGCGGAGTTGATCTCGCGCGCACAGGTGCTCGTGTCGAACGATTCGGCGCCGTTGCATCTTGCCTCAGCGGTGGGCACGCCGACGGTAGCGATATTTGGTCCCACCGTTCCGGAGTTCGGCTTCGGTCCACTCGCGCCGCGTTCGGTCGTCCTCGGCGTGACGACGCTGGGCTGTCGTCCATGCGACCGGCATGGGCCGCAGCGCTGCCCACTGGGCCATTGGCGCTGCATGCGCGAGATTACCCCGCGCCACGTTGCCGACGTCGTGCAGGCACTGACTGCGCCGTCGGCTCGCCTTCCGACCTCCGCCCATTGAGCATGGCCAGCAAGAAACGACATCGCTACATCGTCGGCGTCGATCTGGGCGGAACGAACATCGTTGCCGGCGCGATGTCGGAAGATGGTGCGGAGCACTACGGCATGCGCTCGATCCCAACCTCGTCGGAGCAGGGCGCGGAAGCCGTCGCGGATCGCATTGTCGGTTTGGTCGAGGGTGTGATTCTCGACACGATAGCACAGACCGACGCCCACCGACCCGACTTCATTGGCGTTGGCGTCGGTGCGCCCGGTCCTCTCGACCGGGAACGCGGCGTCGTGATCGTCGCGCCGAATCTCGGCTGGCGCGACTTCCCACTTCTCGATCGCATTCGCGACCATCTCGGCATGGCGGCGACGCTCGACAACGACGCCAATTGCGCGACGGTCGGCGAGTGGTGGCAGGGCGCGGCGAAGGGCGGGCGAAACGTTGTCGGCATGACGATCGGCACCGGCATCGGGGGCGGATTGATCATCGACGGCCAGCTCTTTCATGGCTCGTCGGACGTTGCCGGTGAGATTGGCCACACGACCATCGATCTCAATGGCCGTCACTGCAAGTGTGGCAATTACGGATGCCTCGAAGCGTACGCATCAGGTCCGGCGATCGCGACCCGCGCCCGCGAGGTACTGATGCGCGAGGAGAGCGCCTCGCTGCTGCCGAGTCTCG
>QHUV01000219.1 GCA_003222065.1 Gemmatimonadota bacterium
TCATGGTGCTCATCTTCGAGTACTTCAAGGTGCCGGCGGTCTGCCAGCACCGCGTGTTGTTCTACGGCATCCTCGGCGCGCTCGTTATGCGGGGGCTGTTCATCGGCGTCGGGACGGTGCTGCTCACCCGCTTTCATTGGGTGATTTATGTCTTCGGCGCGATGTTGATCGTCACGGGCATCCGCATGGCGCTCAAGCAAGACGAGGAGTTCGACGGAGAGGCCAACCCGATCGTGCGTGGAGCGCGGCGCATAATTCCGTTAAGCGGCGAATATCACGGCAAGCACTTCTTCGTCGTTCAGAACGGGCGCAAGTTGGCGACGCCACTGTTTCTCGTACTCGTCCTCGTCGAGGTCACCGATCTCGTATTCGCCATCGACTCGATTCCGGCGATCTTCGGCGTGACGCGCGACCCGTTCATCGTCTTCACATCGAACATCTTCGCGATTCTCGGACTGCGATCACTGTATTTTCTGCTCGCGGCCGTCGTCGATCGCTTTTATCTACTGAAGTATGGAATCGCCGTCATCCTCACTTTTGTCGGCGTGAAGATGCTCGGGGAGAACTGGTTTCACATCGAGACATTGCCCTCGCTTGCAATCATCATCGGCGTGCTCGGCGTCTCGATAGCGGCGAGTCTCATCTGGCCACAGCGGGACAAAGGTCCTCGGTTCGCGCGCGCTGGCGGCGAGAAGACCGGCTCGATGTTTGGATCCAGGACTAAACGCTGACAAAGCGCCGGGGAGCCGTGGTGACCGGCGCGACCCGCTCCGAATTATCCTTTCCGCTCCATCGCTTCCCGAATGTCGAGCAGGATCTCGAAGTAGAGCTGTTCGCGGCGATAGGCGAAATCGAGCGCCGCCATTTGAGATTGGTCGCCGGTGGCTTTGGCACGGTCGAACGCCTCGCGGTACATCTCATCAAGGTTGCCGAGGATTCGCTCGCGGGAGCGGGACATGCGGATCTTCTCGAGGGCGTTGAGGGTCAAACGAGGCAGCGCGTCGGAGGGCGGTTCGCGATCGTCACGGTCGAGCCCCTCGAGCAGATAGCGCCGAGCCGCATCCATCATGTTGCGGCGTGAAGGCAAGGGTTTGTCCATGAAGCGACTAAGAATCTTCGAACGCGACGCGTACCGATGCGTGTATTGTGGTCAGCAGTTCCCATCGGAGGAGCTCACCATCGATCACGTTGAGCCTCGCGTTCGGGGCGGCGACAGGTCGGACGGCAACTTAGTGACGGCGTGTATGGGGTGCAACACGCTGAAAGGACATCGTCGGCTGAGTGACTTTCTACTCGCCGAGGAGGTCGCGCGCACCAACTTCTTTCGCTACGCGGTTCACGTCTGGCCGCGCATTTTGCGCGTTCTGCGCGAGGACCTCGAATGAGCGAACTCGTTCTCAGCGCAGTCCCTTTTCACGCATTAATTGACTGATCCGACGATCGTCGCGCGCATGTGGTTCGAGTGCCTCAACGGCTTCTTGCTCGGTCGCACCCTCGAATTCCATCAGCGGCGGCGGATTACCGATGTTCGAGCGCGGCGTCCCGGCGCGGCGATCGACCTCGAGCACGGCCGTGACCGGGTGTTCGCCGGCAACGGAAAGCCGGCGAATCCGCACCGCGGGACCATGCGGGAGCGTACGCTCGTAGAGGATTCCGTCCATTCTGTGTAGAAGGTGTACGGACAGGACGCGACGCGCAACACAAATACCTGAGGAGCGAAATTCGTGCGCTAGCGACCGTCGAGTCGATAGAAGACCGCGTCGTCGACGATCCGGCCGTCGCGCAAATGCTCAACGACGATCCGCTCGAGGAGCGCCGGCGTCACTCGCCCGTACCACACACCCTCGGGGTACACGACGACGATTGGACCACCCGTGCAGACGCCGAGGCAGGGTGTCTCACCGCGCTTCACCCGGCCCGGTCCGAAAAGAAGTCCTTCGCGCTCGAGCAGGGACGCGAGTTGCGCGTACAGCTCGCGGCCGCGCCGATCTGGCGAGCAGAAACTCCCGACGCAGACGAGCACATGGCGCGAATATGGTTCCAGGAATGGTTCGGAGAACTTCATCGTTCGGATAGCGCGCGACTCGGGTGACGTGTCAATTTGTTCGGATGCCAGACACGATTACGATTGGAAACCTTGCGCTGTCCACGGCCGCGCCGCGGACAACTGCTCGAGCCAAGCCGCCGATTCTGTTCATTCCTGGCTACTTCGCCTCGGCGTGGGTTTACGAATCCTATCTTCCTTTCTTCGCCGAGCATGGATACGCGGGATTCGCGTTGAACTTGCGTGGGCACTCCGGCAGCACGCTTCCGTCCGGAATGGTGCTGGGGCGCGTCTCGCTGAACGACTACATCGACGACGCGCGGCAAGTGGCGAACTGGCTCATCGAGAAGTTCCAGCGGCCGATCGTCGTCGGCCACTCGATGGGCGGGCTGATCGCGCAGAAACTCGGCGAGGAAGGACTGGCGCGCGCGCTCGTGCTCCTGTCGCCCGCGCCGCCGCGCGGAATCAGCGTCATGAGCGGACGAGTGCTGCGACGACAATTGCGCTACCTGCCGGCCATCCTCCGATCGCGCCGGATTATTCCACGATTGGCGGATATGAGAGAGCTCGTGCTCAATCGCGTGCCGGACGCGGAGCTCGAGGCGACGTTCGCGCGATTCGTCTCCGATAGCGGCCGAGCGGGACGCGACATGAGCTTCGGCGGCGTAGCGGTGGATCCGGCGCGGGTCCGTGACCAGGGATGCCCGGTGCTCGTGGTGACGAGCGACGACGATCGATTCATACCGCCGCGCATCGCACAGCGCATCGCACAGCGTTATCGAGCGCCGGTCTATGTGGCTCGCGGTCACGGCCATCTCATGCTGCACGAGCCGGGATGGAGCGAGCCGGCGACGTTCATTGCCGGTTGGCTCGAGCGCGAGACGCCGACTTGACGCAAGCCCGGCGCGCTTACTCATGCTGCCAGCCGCTGCTACCTTCCATGCGATGCCGACGGCGGACGACTTTCTTGCGATCGACATGCGCACAGGCATTCGCGAGCGAGGCGCTCGTCCTCAGCGCGATGCCCAGTAGCACTGCCGTCGTGCGGCTCGTGCTCCAGCGGCCCGTCGCGAACGGCACGCGGTGCGCATCGTCGAGAGCGATGAGGACGTACTGCTCTTCGACACTGGACATATACCGGGCGCGCAGAAGGTCGATTGGCATTTGGATCTCAACGATCCGGTCGTGCGCGACTACGTGAATCGCGAACAGTTCGAGGAGCTTCTCCGATCGAAGGGCATCGACGACTCAACCACCGTCGTCTTCTACGGTGACAAGAACAACTGGTGGGCGACGTATGCGTTCTGGGTCTTTCGGCTATTTGGATTCACGAACGCCAAGATCCTCGACGGTGGACGCTCGAAATGGGAGAGCGAAGGACACCCAATGACGACCGAGCTGCCGCGCTTCAGTCGGTCGAGCTACGTAGCTCGCGAGCGTCGCGACGAACCGATTCGCGCGTTCATGCAGGAGGTACGACGTCACGTCGAGCGACAAGGAAAGTTGATCGATGTGAGATCGCCTGACGAGTACAGCGGCAAGAAACTCCACATGCCGGAGTATCCCCAAGAGGGAGCCCTGCGCGGCGGCCACATTCCCGGCGCACGCAGCGTTCCTTGGGCGCGTGCCGCAAATAGCGACGGATCATTCAAATCGGCCGCCGAGCTGCGCGACATCTATGAGAAAGAGCAGGGTCTCCAGGCGAGCGACGATGTGATTGCGTACTGCCGCATCGGCGAGCGATCGTCGCACACTTGGTTTGTCCTCACCTATCTCCTCGGGTACGATCGCGTGCGCAACTACGATGGCTCGTGGACGGAGTGGGGCAACGCGGTGCGGGCTCCGATCGAGCGATGACGGCGCCTTCGTCGGTGAAGCCAGTAGTTACCACAAGCCGCGCCGTGTGGCGTGGCGAGCACCGGTTCGACGCTGGACCGGAGGGTCGCACGGCGCCCATCGACGCAGACTCGAAGTCCGCGCCCGGGCCGGTGGAGACGTTCTTGAGCGCAATCGCGACGTGCTCCAGCGTCGACGTGCTCGACGTATTGGCGAAGCGCCGCACGCCGGCTGAGAAGTTCATCGTGAACGTCAAAGCGACGCGGCGCGCCGAAGCGCCGCGTCGTGTACAGCGTCTCGAGATCGAGTTTGAGATCGACGGTCGAGGCATCACGATCGAGCACGCCGAGCGAGCGATTCAGCTTTCGTTCGAGAAATACTGTTCGGTCGCGGGATCGCTGGCGCCCGACATCGTGGCGGAAACGACGCTCGTGCTGAACGGGGCGCGCCAACCGGCGCAGCGCAGAAAGATTTGGTCGCCCGAGGAGCTTTCGTCGTCCTGACGCGTCCTGTCATGCTCAGCGAAGCGTTGGATCTCGTCGTTTGCAACAACGTCGGCGCGGACGAATCCCTCGTCACTTGCGCTCCTCGGGACAAGCGCGGACGACAGCACGCGGACAGACGCGGACGAAAGAGCGACAACAGCTCTGGTACGGATTTCACGGATAAAACGGATTCCACGGACCTGCTCCGTGGCGCTCACGGAGCAGATCCGTGGAATCTGTTTTGAATCCGGGAAATCCGTGATGACGCTGTACCGGCCCGCGCAATGACGTCCAAATCCCTCGCCGCTTCGGTCCTCGGGATCAGGCGCGGGATTCAAAAGATCCAACCAAGCCGCGTCTTGTAGACGAGCGTGTTCCCCGCGCTCGTTAGACCGAACCCCACGCCAACGTTGAGCACGACGTCGGGGCTGAAGTTGATATCGGCACCGGGAAAGACTTGATGCATTTGTTGCGCACTCGGCTCGACATGAGTTAGGGGCCCAGTGGCGCCGTAGTACTCGAGCGACACATCGAGAGTCTTGTTAACGGTGTAGCCGAGCCGGGCGCCTGGCTCGAAGTCCCAGAACTCATTAGCGGTCAGTCCACGCAGCGCTTTGCCGAGCACCGGATTGAGATCGACTTGCAGTCTGCCGAAGCTGCGCTCGAGAATCGGACGGAGCTCGAACGTGATGGAGTTCTCTTCGTAGATTCGGTTCGGAAAGCCGAATTCCGTACTCAAGCTGAACTTGAAGGGCAGCCAATCCTCGGGGAGACGGAAGCGCGGCCTGAGGCGCCAGCCCGCCAACTCCGCTGGGCTTCCGTCGCGTCGCGCGGTCACGAGATAGACGGCGGTCTCGAAGTAGCTGGTAATGCCCCGCGTCAATTCGAAGGTGAGATGCGTCTGTCGCTCCGTGGGTGCTACGCCACTCTCGAAAGCACGAATCCCCCGAGCCGTGTAGTTCAGGTGCGTCTCGAGGTCCCAGCGGCCTCGCGGCACTGTCTCGTACGCGTAGACCTGGATCTCGAATGGATCCTGCGCGAGCACGCTCATCGCCCCGGCAACGGTGAGCAGTGCGGCGATGCCGATCGTCTTGAACAGAGCCATGATGGTGCAGTGGGAGAATCGAGTGATGTCCGGCTGGAGTCAGCAGCAAGCGTCCATAGTTACGGACGACGAAGTCCCTTCGCTGCGCCGCTTTCGCGGCACCCCTCGCGCAAGGCAGATCCTGGTGGCACCATTGGAGCGCCCATATGACCACGTCTCGCGTGCGTGCTGCCCCGCTTCTCGATCGTGAGGTTCGGATCGAGACCGACCGAGAGTCCCTCACCGACGCCTTGGAGCGGAGCGAGGAGCGCTTCCAGCTGCTTGCTCATCGTGTCGGCCTCGGCGTTTATCGGGTGAGCCTCGAAGGCCGCCTCATCGAGGTCAATCCGGCGCTCGTGCGCATGCTCGGATACGCGCGCGAGAGTGAGCTTCTCGCGCTCGACGTTCAGCGCGATCTCTTCGTGGACTTCCTCGACTACGAGCGGTTACGACTGAGGCTGGCCCACGGCGCCATCGAACGGGTCGCAGCGCGTTGGAAGCGAAAGGACGGGGCGCCCGTCACCGTTCGGCTTTCCCTGCGGCCCGTGTCCGACGGGCGAGGCGGCATCGCGTTCCATGACGGTGTCGCCGAAGACGTCACCGAACGCGTGCGGCATCAGGAGTCGTTGCGGCGCACCGAACGCATGGCGGCGCTCGGCGCGACCCTGGCCGGCGTCGCGCACGAGTTGAACAATCCGCTCGCGGCGATACTCGGCTTCGCGCAACTTCTCCTCAAGAAAGGGGTGGACGCGGAGGCGCGGCTCGCGCTGGAGACGATCGATCACGAGGCCTCCCGCGCCGGAAAGATCGTGCGTGATCTGCTCACGCTCGCCCGGAAGCGGGAAGTGGAACGGCGCGTTCGCCTCGACCTGAACGACGTCGTCGGCTACATCGTGCGTACGCGCCGCTACGCCCTCGAGACGCACGGCGTTCGATGCCTAACGACTTTTGGCGACAACCTCCCGGCCGTCATTGGCGATCGGACGCAGCTCGAGCAGATCATTCTGAACTTGCTCAACAACGCCGAGGCGGCCATTCGCGCGGCACGGGACGACGGCGGACGCGTCTATATTCGGACGCGCGGCGAAGGATTGTCGGCAGTGCTCGAGATCGAAGACGACGGCGTGGGAGTTCCCGATGAGGTCCGCGAACGGATATGGGATCCGTTCTGGACGACGAAGGGCGTCGGCGCCGGCACGGGGCTGGGCCTCGCCGTCGTTCGCGATATCGTTGTCGGCCACGGCGGAGAGATCGCGGTGGAGCGCGGCACGGCGTTGGACGGCGCCCGCGGCGCCCGCTTCATCGTCCGGCTGCCGGGGGTGTGCGGCCACGGCCCCGACGCGAGCGAGCTTCTTGCTGAAGCGGCGTCGCGCGCGCTCGACGTGCTCGTCGTCGACCCGGATGCGCAGAGCGCGAACTTCCTCACGGCGTTCCTGGCGTCCCGCGGCCATGCCGCGCTTGCGGCGAGCGATATCGACTACGCGGTACGGCTCGCGAATCACCTGCCGTTCGATGCCGTGATCTGCGATGCCGGCATCGCCGGAGGCGCATCGCTCGCCGCCTTTCGCTCGGCGTCCGGATGCAGGAGCGCGCGCTTCATCGTCGCCGCTGGCGATCCGGCGAGCACGGCACGATTGCCCTTACCGCTGCCGGCGGCGACGGCGCTCGTGATGCGCCCCTACGATCTCGAGGAGCTGCGGGTTCTGCTCGAAGATTAGGAAACGCGAACGCCGGAAGCGCGGGTGGATACAACTGCGCAGGCGGTGCAAGCGGACGCGGGAGTGTTGCTCGGGGGACGCGTCTCACTTACAACCGCCTGACAGTCCTACGCGCGACACGGACCCTCGCGCACAATATAAGATCACAACGTGCGCAACACGGCGCGAGTGCGTAAAGCGTTTCTTAACGGCGTGCTTGCGCGGTACGCGGTGCACGCGATTGCAGAGACTGCTCGACCTCTTGCGCGGTGACGCGTCGCGGAATGGTCCAGCCGCGTTCCAATCGCGTCGGCACGCGCACGGCCGAAACACCACCGTCGGCGCTGAGCTCGACGAGGGCCTGCGCAACGTCGTCCGTGTGTTGCTCGACGGAGATCAAGAGCGACCAGACGCCGTCATCGTTCCACTGTTTGCGAAGAGCGTAGACGCCGGGACGGGACGTCGTGTCGAAGCGGAGCGTGATCGATTTGCGCTCGCCGGCGACCAACCCTTCGGCAGTGCCGCGCACCGGCGACTGCACCGGCGTGCCGTGATGGAATGCGTGCACGAGCAGGTACGCGCCGCGCGTGGTTCCATCGAGTGGATTGGCCGGATACTCGATGGAGATCCAGGGCGGCCCGGAGAGGCGCGCCGTGGGCGTACGTGCCGCGGCGACGAGGCCGATCGTGGCCGGCACGAGCAGGGCGAGGTAGCGGGAGGATGTGAGCGATCGCATACATGTGTCCTCGGGTGAGTAGTGAGCAATGCCTAACGAGCCAAGAGCCGGATATTGGCCTTGAAGCTGCGGACGTAGATGCGGGCGCCGCCCCCGCCCGCGGTAAAGCCGATTTCCTGACCGCGGCCCTCGCGCCCAGGCAGCGCAGCCCGCTTGGTGAGCGCATTCTCAATTGTGCCCGCGACGGTGGCGATATCGAAATCGGCGGCGATCGTGCGCGGCAGGCGCAGGTCGATCGCGCCGCCATGCGTGTCGACGTCGAGCGATCCGCCGCGCGCGACGTCGCCGCCGAAGTCGACGGCGCCGGTGACCGATTGGATGCGGGCGCGGTCGAAGCGGCCCGCCGGCACCCGGATCGTCCCGCTCACTGTCGTTAGGCCCGCGTCCTCGCTTCCGCCATTGAACACGATGTCGCCGGTGGCCGTCTTGA
>QHUV01000220.1 GCA_003222065.1 Gemmatimonadota bacterium
CGAGGACATCCTTGATCTCTTGCGGCGTCGGAACCTGTGTTATCGCTTCCGCAACCTCGCGCTCCTCGTCCTCCGCCAGAATCTCGTTGCAGAGCGCGATGCACTCGTTGCAGATGTAGACTGACGGCCCGGAGATGAACTTCCGAACCGAGTCCTTTGACTTTCCGCAGAACGAGCAGCGCAAGTGTTTATCGTGCGACATAACGAGTCTCTACAGAACGCGGAAGCCCGGAGGCCGGAGCCGGCTCGGCCGGAAAGGCGATGGGCAGGGTGCTAGAGAATAAGGAGCGGCGCGCCACGCGGTCAAGGAACACCATCTGACGACCGATCCTCGTGAACGTTTTCACGAGAGACATCTCAGCGCGCCGCCGCCGCTGCCGCAATCACGCTCTCCGCTACTACCTCGCCACGGTGCGTGATCACGTGATCGACGATGCCATAGTCCAGTGCCTCGTTGGCGGACATGAAACGGTCGCGGTCTACGTCGCGCTCGATCTGCTCCAACGGGCGGCCGGTATGACGCGCCATCAGCTCGTTCATCTTGCCGCGCAAGTACAGAATCTCTTTCGCCTGGATCTCGATGTCCGACGCCGTACCCTGCGCACCGCCCGACGGCTGGTGGATCATGATGCGCGAATGTGGAAGAGCATGTCGCTTTCCCTTTCGCCCGGCGGTCAGCAAAAAGGCTCCCATGCTCGCCGCCAGACCCATACAAATTGTATTGATAGGCGATCTCAGGTATTGCATGGTGTCGTAGATCGCTAAGCCCGACGACACGCTCCCGCCGGGCGAATTGATGTAAACGTGGATATCACGCTCGGGGTTATCTGCCTCGAGAAATAGCAGCTGAGCGATGATGATGTTGGCGACGTCGTCGTTGATTGGCGTACCAAGAAAGACGATTCGATCCATGAGCAAGCGCGAGAAGATGTCATAGCTCCGCTCGCCACGGCTCGACCGCTCGATCACATATGGGGGATACAGCGTTGGCATGGCTCAAGACCTCATTCGACCGTGTTTCTTTCCAGCAACCAGTTGAAAACTTTCTCTTCGGTAAGCCCGTGCTCGATTTCCTTCAATCTGCCCGCCTTCTGGAGTGAGGCGTAGACTTGCCCGGGCTCCGCGTTGCGCTTCTTGGCAAGCTCGGCGACGCGATCATCGATGTCCCCTTCCGTGGCGCGCAGTCCCTCGCTCTCGGCGATGGTATCGATGATCAGATCGCGACGCACTTGCCGCTCGGCGATCGGCCGAAATTCACCGGCAAACTTTTCACGCTCCTCGTCCGGCACACGGTAAGCTTGAACATAGCCGTCGATGAGCTGGTTCACCCAACTCGGCGGGACCGCGAACGGATTCGCGCTGGCAATCTCGTCGAGCAAGTGCTGTCGAACCGTCGCATCCGCGTCGCGTTTAGCGCTTTCCTCCAAGTCTCGGCGCACCGTGGATTGAAGTGTATCGAGTGACTCGAAGTCTCCAACCTCACGCGCGAATGCGTCGTCCAAGACCGGCAGTTCCTTGCGCTTTACGTCTTGCAGCGTGATGCGCACGTTCTTGCTCTTGCCGCGCTGCGGCTCGTCCGGAAAATCGTCGGGCCAACGCACGGCGCGCTCAATGGTCTCGCCGGGAGAAAGCTCCATCGCAAGTTCCTCGATGCCGGGAATCGCCTGGCCGCCGCCGAGGACGATCCGGTAGTCCTTACCCTCCGGCATCGAGCCGTCTTCGTTGGACGTCGCGAGCAGGAGGGTCACCATGTCGCCGGGTGCTGGCTTGGTCTCCACCGGATGCCAGCTCGCGCGCTGCTCGCGCATCTGCTCGACCTGGTCACGCACTTGCTCGTCGGTGACCTGCCCAGCGGGACGCGAGACGCGGAATCCTTGCGTGCGGGCCAACGCAATCTCAGGGCGTACCTCTACGTGCAACTCGAACGTGAGTGGCTCGCCCTCGTTGAACTTGAGATCATGAACGTGGGGTTGCGACGCGACCTTCAGATGCTCGCGATCGACAACCTCCTGAAACGCTGCCTGCACGAATGATTCAATGACCTGCTGGCGGATGGCGTCCTTGAATCGCTTCTTGACCAGCTGCGGGGGCGCCTTGCCGGGGCGAAAGCCGGGAAGCCGCACGCTGGATGCATAACGCCGCGCGGTCTTCTCTTCGGCCTCACGAATGGCTTCGACCGGCACTTGGACTTCAAGCAGCCGTTCGACTCCCTCGCTCTTCTTCGTGGTGATCTGGATATCCATGCGACAAAGCTAATGCCGTTTGTCATCCCAAGGAGCGCAGCGCACACGCCGCGAGCAGAGTGCGGGAGCCGGGACTCGAACCCGGAAGCCTTGCGGCACTGGATCCTAAGTCCAGCGCGTCTGCCAGTTCCGCCACTCCCGCGGTCGAGGAAAGCTAAGACTGCTCGGTGAGCCGGGCCACTCTACCAAATAGGGCGGTCTGCCCTAGCGATGACATCCAAGAAAAAAGCCGGCCCGGTGATTTCGCCGGGCCGGCTCTACCATCATCCTGATCCTACTGTGCCTTCAACGTTACCGACGTCGTGGTTTGTGCACGCACCTCGTACACGAGTAGCGTGATCAGATCGCCGTGTTTGAGGCCCGATATAGCCTCCTCCAGATCCGCGGGCGATCGGATCTCTCGCTTCTGCGGGTAAAGCACACGAACGATGATCGAGCTGTTCTCGTTCAGCTCACGATAGGCCGGTCCACTCGGCGCGACGTCGGTGACGAGAAGACCGCGCCGCCATTGATCGTTCAGTCGCGCTTGCGTCGCCAGCTCGGTCGGAACGGCTTGCACCGAGATGCCGAGCTTGTCGTAGCTCCGTTCATTGCTGCGCGCCGCGGGTTGCCGGCCGTCGTCGTTGGCCGACGCGATGTCAGGAGACTTATCAGCGGGCGGCTCACCCAGCTTGACGTTTAGCGCGCCACCTGCGCGTCGTTAGGATCAACCTCGCCGATGTTGATGCCCAACACGGCCCGCCGCACCTTGCCATACTGCACGATGTCGTCCATTACCTGCTTCGCGAGCGTAATCGGAATCGCGAAGCCATAGCCGGCATAGAAGCCCGTGTTGCTCGCGATCGCGCTGTTGATGCCGATCACCTCGCCGCGGATGTTCACGAGTGGGCCGCCAGAGTTCCCCGGATTGATCGCGGCATCCGTCTGGATGTAGTCCTGGATCGCGTAGCGCGTATTGAGCAACGCGCCGAGTGAACGGCCGCGCGCGCTCACGATGCCGGCGGTGACGGTAAAGTCGAGGCCTAACGGGTTGCCGATCGCGACGACCCACTGTCCGACGCGGGCGATCGCATCGTCCCCTATCGCGACCGTCGGAAGGTCGTTCGCGTCGACCTTGATCACCGCCACGTCAGTCGTCGGATCGCGGCCCGTGACTTTCGCGGTGAAGATACGATTGTCGAGCAACCGCACCGTCACACGATCAGCATCCGCGACGACGTGATTGTTCGTGAGGATGTAGCCATCCTTGCTGACGATGAAGCCGGACCCACTCGCCTCACTCGGCTGATCGGTTTGCGGATCGAGTTGCCGGAAGAAGTCTTCGATCCCGCCAGGAAGTCGCTGCTGCTGTCCGCGCTGCCGCGTGTTCGCGCGCGTGCGCGCGAAGCGCTCGGTCTGAATGGAAACGACAGCGGGTGTAACGTGATCCGCGATCGCTTCGAACGCGTTCTGCGACTCGACCAGAGGCTGCACCTGCTGCAGCGTAGGCTTTGGCGCCGTCTTGGACTGCGCCCAACCCGGGTGTATCAGGTTCGAGCTCGATGCGAAGACAAGGCCGCAAAGGAATGCCACGATCACCGCTGCGGTAAGTCGGGCACGAGGGTACTTGGTCATACGCTGCCTTCCCACGTCAAGTGAGTTTGGGGTCCGTACACGAATCAATAGTGTCAAGTTCCGCTGAGGTGCTAGATGCTAAAGTGCTGCGCGCTAGCACCTCGCTCTGGAATGACACGATTCGACCCCTGAAAGGTTGCAGGTGTTCAGCACGGAGTGAAGTGAAGAACTGGTAAGAATTCTCGCGGAACGCGGAGAGCGCCGGAGGCTTTCGTCTCCGGCGCCATAGCCCCTAGCACCTAAAACCTAGCACCTGCCTCTTCACTTTTTCCCTTCGTCCACGATCTCGTAGTCGGCTTCCACCACATCTTCCTTCTGGCCGCCCGGGCCCGGAGGGGGACTGGTCCCGGCACCTGTGCCCGCCGCTTCGCCACTTGGCGGCGTTCCCGGCTGCGACTGTGACTGCGCATAGAAGCTTTGGCCAGCCTCGCTGTACACGCGATTCAGCTCCTCCTGTGCGGCCTTGATCTCGTTCATGTCGTCGCCTCGGAGCGCCTTTCGCGCCCGCTCGATCCCCGCGTCGAGCTTCGTTTTCGCCTCGGCCGGCAGGCGATCACCCCACTCCTTCACATTCTTCTCGACCTCGTACGTCATGCTGTCGAGCCGGTTGCGCGTATCGATCTCCTCGCGGCGCTTTTTATCCTCTGCCGCGTGCGATTCCGCATCCTTGACCATCCGCTGGATGTCGTTTTCGGACAGCCCGCTCGACGCCTCGATGCGGATCTTCTGCTCTTTGCCTGTCGCTTTGTCTTTGGCCGAGACATGGAGGATGCCGTTCGCGTCGATGTCGAAGGTCACCTCGATCTGCGGCATGCCCCGCGGAGCCGGTGGAATTCCGGTCAGCTGGAATTTGCCGATCGTGCGGTTGTCGCGCGCCATCTCACGCTCGCCCTGCAGCACGTGGATCTCGACCGTCGTCTGGTTATCGTCCGCGGTGGAAAAGGTCTCGCTCTTCTTCGTTGGAATGGTCGTGTTCCGCGGAATGAGCACCGTGGTCACGCCGCCTAACGTCTCAATGCCGAGCGAGAGTGGCGTGACGTCAAGCAGCAACACGTCCTTCTGCTCGCCGGTCAGCACTGCGCCCTGAATCGCCGCACCGATCGCGACCACCTCATCTGGATTGACGCCCTTGTGCGGATCTTTTTTGAAAAAGTTCTTAACTATGTCTTGTACTTTTGGAATTCGCGTCGAGCCGCCGACGAGAATGACTTCGTCTACCTCCTCAGGCTTCATCCCGGCGTCCTTCAGCGCCTGCTGCATCGGTGGGATCGTCCGCTGAATCAGATCGTCGACGAGCTGCTCGAACTTGGCGCGGGACAGCGTATAGTTCAGGTGCTTGGGACCGGACTGATCCGCGGTGATGAAGGGCAGGTTGATGTCAGTCGACGTCGTGCCTGAGAGCTCCATCTTCGCTTTTTCCGCGGCTTCCTTGAGACGCTGTAGCGCCATGCGATCTTTGGAGAGATCGATCCCCTGATCGCGCTTGAACTCGGCGACGATCCAGTCGATCACCCGCTGATCGAAGTCGTCGCCACCGAGGTGCGTGTCGCCGTTGGTCGACTTGACCTCGAACTGTCGTGAGCCCTCGACATCGTATAGCTCCAGCACCGAGATGTCATAAGTCCCACCGCCAAGGTCAAAAACTGCAACCTTTTCGTCCTTCTTCTTGTCGAGTCCGTAGGCGAGCGCGGCCGCAGTGGGCTCGTTGATGATGCGCAGCACGTCCAAGCCGGCGATCTTTCCGGCGTCCTTCGTTGCCTGGCGTTGCGAATCGTTGAAATAAGCAGGGACGGTGACGACCGCCTTGGTCACGGAATGGCCGAGATAGTCCTCCGCCGTCTGCTTCATTTTCTGGAGAATCATCGCCGAGATCTCGGGGGGCGAGTACCGCTTGCCCTGCACCTCGACCGTCGCGACATCATTCGGACCGGACACAACCTTGTACGGAACTCGCTTAATCTCCTCCGGCACTTCCGACATCTTGCGGCCCATGAAGCGCTTGATGGAGAAGATCGTATTCTGCGGATTGGTGACCGCCTGACGCTTGGCGACCTGCCCGACAAGCCTTTCACCGTCTTTGGTGAAGCCGACCACGGAAGGCGTGGTCCTTCCCCCTTCCGAGTTCGGGATGACAACGGGGTCGCCGCCCTCCATCACCGCGACCACTGAATTGGTCGTGCCCAGGTCGATGCCGATGACTTTATCCGCCATTGCTACCTCGAGTATGAAGTCGGGCGGAGCGCGTACTTCGACACTCGCTCGTTCCGCCGATGCCGGTGAGGCGAGGCAAGTCGGAGACCGGACGTCTGCGCCAAGATGGCAGCGGCCGGAATGAGAGCCGTTACATTTGTGACGCAAGCGCGCCAGCAAGGCCAATGATTCCACTCAGCGACGAGAATCCGACGCTGCACACGCCAGTAATGACGTGGGCCCTCCTCGGCGCGATGTTCGCCGTCTGGCTCGCAGTACAGGGCGCCGGATTCGACGAACTGCAGCTCGCCAAGAGCATCTGCAACTACGGAATGGTGCCAGGCGAGCTCACCCACCGCGCGGCACTTGGACTGCGAGTGCCCATTGCACGCGGGCTGTACTGCGTGGTCGACAACGATCCCATCAACAGGTTTACGCCGCTGACGTCGATGTTCTTGCATGGCGGCTGGAGTCACATCCTCGGCAACGCTCTCTTTTTCTGGGTGTTCGGAAACAACATCGAAGACAGCATGGGATCGACGCGTTTTCTCGCGTTCTATCTCATCTGCGGCTTCGCGGCTGCCGCGGCTCACGTCCTGATGCAGCCCGGGTCGCCCGTGCCAACCGTCGGAGCATCCGGCGCCATCTCCGGCGTGCTGGGCGCGTATCTCGTGTTGTACCCTAGGGTACGCGTCAACATGCTCTTCATCTTCATCATCATCATTCGCGTGATCCCCGTGCCGGCGTGGCTCGTGTTGATATGGTGGTTCGTCGTGCAAGTGATTACCGCCTTGCCGTCGCTCTCCCAGGTGAACCCGGACGTGTCCAGTGGCGTCGCGGTATGGGCGCACATTGGTGGATTCATAACGGGCGTGCTCTTGATCAAGGTTTTCGAGAAGCCAGACCGCGTCGCCGAGCGAGAAGCAGCAGGGCGCGCGCAGCTCTGGCAACAACAGCGCTGACGCTCGGACTTTGCCGGTGCATCGTGCGCGGGTATCTTCCGGCGCCAACATTGGGAGGCTGGAGTGAGCATGCTCGCGAGATTGATCCCGCGCGACGAACAGTTCTTCGATCTCTTCGATCAGCTCACGGCGCACCTGACGCAGACCGCGCGCATGCTGGCGGCGCTCTTTGACGATCCGCAGCACGTCGCCGATCACGTGCGCGCAATCAAGGCCGTGGAGCACAAAGCCGACGTTCTGACGAGCACGATCAATCAGCGCATCGACAAGAGCTTCGTCACGCCGATCGACCGCGAGGACATTCACATGCTCGCATCGCGACTCGATGACGTCATCGACCTGCTGGACGGGACGTCACGCCGCTTCGAGATGCTGCACATCAACGTGGTGAAGGCGCCCGCGCGACAGCTTGCACAAGTGCTCATTCACGCGTCGGAGCACATTCAAACCGGTGTCTCGTCGATCCGTCAACCCAAGCTCGTCAGCGAGCAGGCGACGCATATCAAGAAGTTGGAGGAAGAGGCGGACGCGATCTACCACGAAGCCGTTGGCGCTCTGTTCGCCGGGCACCCGGACCCGCTCGACGTCCTGAAATGGAAAGAGATGTACGACACGCTCGAGCGCGCGACCGACAGCTGCATGGGCGTCGCCCAGGTGCTCCAGAGCATTTCTCTGAAGAACGCGTGAGGCATCGCGCCGCGTGATTCCGTACGTCATCGCGATTGTCTTCATCGCGTTCATCTTCGATTTCATCAACGGCTTTCACGATTCCGCGAACTCGATCGCGACGATCGTCGGCACCCGAGTCCTGAATCCATTTACAGCCGTTCTCTGGGCCGCCACGTTCAACTTCGTCGCCCTGTTCACGGTGGGTACGGCGGTCGCGAGCACGATCGGTAAGGGAATGATCGACGTCTCGTTCGTCGATGCCAATGTCATCCTCGGCGGATTGCTCGGCGCCATCACATGGAACCTGATTACATGGTTCTTCGGGTTGCCCTCGAGCTCGTCGCACGCGTTGATCGGCGGTTACGCCGGCAGCGCGATCGCGAAGGCGGGATTGGCGGCAATAGTGTGGGGCCGGAAGTGGATCGAAACGCTGGTCTTTCGCCTGGAGCCTGGACTCTTGCACCATTTTTACCTGCAATCGGCGGATCATATCCCGCTATGGGTAGAGGTCGCGGCGTACGTGATGATTTCTCTGGGCACGCTGTTCGGCGGGTGGCGCATCGTTCACACGATGGGCTCGCGGATTACGCGGCTCCGCCCGGTCGGCGGATTCTGCGCGGAAACGGGGGGTGCGTTTGCCATCCTCTTGGCGACGCGACTCGGGATCCCTGTAAGTACGACGCATACGATTACGGGCGCTATCGTCGGCGTCGGTGCGACTCACCGCTTGTCGGCGGTACGCTGGGGGATCGCCGGACGCATCATCTGGGCGTGGATCCTCACGATTCCGGCCGCGGGAATCATGGCGGCGATCGCATATCAAGTATTGAGTAGGGCTGTGCGCTTATAGCCACTTGACCGGTCGAATCGTCCGTATTCGGGGGCTGAAGCCGGGTGTCCGTGACTAACCCGTGACAACAGACCCGTCTGAGCGCTATACCTTCGGTAGCTCCTTTCCGGGATCGTCCCTCGATGCAAGAAGTGGCAACGCAAAGCTCGCTGTTCATCAACCGCGAGTTGAGCTGGCTCGCGTTCAACGGGCGCGTGTTGCAGCAGGCTGTGGATACGCGTACGCCATTGCTCGAGCGAGTGAAATTTCTCTCAATCTTCAGCACGAACCTGGACGAGTTCTACATGGTGCGCGTCGCCGGCCTGCGTCGACAGGTCGCGGCGAACGTTCAGCAAGCACCTGTCGACGGTTTGACGCCACAAGAGCAGCTCGACGCGATCGACGGCGTTGTGCGCGAACAGCTCGCGGTGCAGCGACGTTGCTTCGAGGAATTACTCGAGGAGCTCGCCGCGCATGGCATTCGCCTCATTGGCGTATCGGACCTGACGGCGCGGGAGTGGGGCACGGTCGACGAATACTTCGAGTCGCAGGTGTTTCCGGTGCTCACCCCGCTCGCCGTCGATCCGGGGCATCCGTTCCCGTACATCTCGAACCTCTCGCTTTCGCTTGCCGTCGAGATTCGCGATCCAGAAACCGGCGAGGATCACTTCGCACGTGTGAAGGTGCCGAAGAGCCTTCCGCGATGGGTGCCAGTTGTCGGTCGTCCGATGCATTTCGTTCCGCTCGAAGAGGTCATCGGCGCGAATCTGGGTGCGCTCTTTCCGGGGATGGAAGTCCTTCGATGGCATCCGTTTCGAATCACGCGATACTCGGATCTGGAGTTGCCGGTCGAAGAGCCGGAGGACCTGCTGGCGACGATCGAGGAGCAGGTCTTCAAGCGTCGCTTCGGTGAAGTCGTTAGGCTCGAGGTCGAAGACGCAATGCCGGCGCATCTGCGCACTCTCTTGCTCGAGGAGCTTCACGCCGAGGATGTGCCGCAGAGCGCGGCGCTCACGGGGCGCGACGTCTTCGAGGCGGGACGCCTCTTGGGACTCGGTGATTTGCTGGCTCTCCACGGCCTGGATTGCCCCACGCTCAAGGACGCGCCGTGCACGCCGTCCATCCCGCCCGAGCTGCGGGATCCCCGTCGTTCGATCTTCGAGGTGATTCGCGAACGCGATCTACTGGTTCACCACCCATTCGATTCGTTCACGGCGAGCGTCGAGCGGTTCCTCGAGACCGCCGCAGAGGACGACAACGTCCTCGCCATCAAGCTCACACTGTACCGCACGTCGGGCGACACGGCGATCGTCGATGCATTGATCGAAGCGGCGCAACGTGGTAAGCAGGTCGCGGTGCTCGTCGAGCTCAAGGCGCGCTTCGACGAGGCGAACAACATCAGCTGGGCGCGCCGCCTGGAGAGTTTCGGCGTGCATGTCGCCTACGGTTCGGCGACGTTGAAGACGCACACGAAGCTTGCGCTCGTCGTGCGGCGCGAGGCCGACGGCATTCGCCGGTATGTGCATCTTGGCAGCGGCAATTACAACTCCCGAACGGCGCGGCTATACACCGACATCGGTCTGTTTACCTGTAGCCGTTCGATCGCGGCCGACGTTACGGATTTGTTCAACTCACTCACCGGGTACTCGCGGCAGCGGCTCTATCGCAAGCTCCTCGTGGCGCCGGCGAACATGCGGGCTCGCGTGCTAGACCTGATCGACCGCGAGGCTGAACACGCCCGCGCGGGACGTCCGGCTCGCATCGTCGCGAAGATGAATGCTCTGGTGGACCCTGAGGTGATCGATGCACTGTATCGAGCGTCTCGAGCCGGCGTCGATATCGATCTGATCGTGCGGGGTATCTGCTGTCTGCGTCCCGGCGTCCCGGGTTTGAGTGAGCACATTCGAGTCATCAGCATCGTCGGACGATTTCTCGAGCACTCGAGAGTGTTCTACTTCGCGAACGGCGGTAGCGAGGAGTTCTACATCGGGTCCGCGGATTGGATGCAGCGGAATTTCGACCGGCGGGTGGAAGCCGTCACGCCAGTCGAGGATTCGACGCTCCACGTGCGACTGC
>QHUV01000221.1 GCA_003222065.1 Gemmatimonadota bacterium
CGTCAGGACCTCGCGTGCCATGAAGGAACAGAGCCATCTGCGCCGCGAAGGGGCCGAGTGATTGCGCGTTTGGTGTGGGTGCCGGCCAGCCGGCGTAACCGGGGCGCTCAGGAATGTCGCGGCGCGACAGCGCGCCGACGGCCCGCAAGAGCGTCACGTCCAATTCACCCGCCGCCGCCTCGTACTCCGCGAGACCATCGCTGAAGAGGGTCGCACCGCGCTCGGGATTGAAGAGTGAGACGTAACGATGCAGCGGCGCCGTCGGAGGGGGAGTTTCATCTCGCTTGTCCTCGTTAGGCACGCGCAGCGGCTCGCGGCGAACCGGGCCAAAGGCGGCATCGGCCCAGACCTCTCCGTCGGCGACGTCGGTGCGAATGCCGAGGCGCAACCGGTGATTCCGATGCCGGTTTCGCCCGCTCACGCTCAGCCGTACGAGCGGCGACTCGGAGGTGAGACCGATCCGTACGGCGAGGGTCGTTGCACGGGCGCGACCGGCGCGTGGAGCCGACGCGGGGGTCAGCCGCCACCGCAAGCGTATCTCTCCCAACAACGGCCCACGCCGCGTGACGCCGGCGCCGAGAAACTCGGGCTGCGCCGCCGGACTCCGGATCGACGCCGTGTAGAGATCGCCGCGATCGACGCGATCCTCGATCGCAAGCACGTCGTCGATCCGTCGGCCCGATTCGGCGACGACGAGCGACACGCGCCCGCCGCTGGCCACGGAAACCCTAACGATCCCGTTGTCCAACGTCGTCCCCGTCGCGAGCACGGGCCGCGGCGCGCCGCGGCCGCTCTCCAATGGAGCACCTAACGGGTACGCGGCGATGCCGTAGCCGGCGACGGGCTCGATCCAGATGGCGGCGCGCGTGACCGAAGCGAGGTCCTGGTCGGGGTAGTGGCGCGGTGACACGAGCCGATCGTAGCCGACACGTCGGTCGAGGACTTGAAGACGCGCGACGCCCAGACTTGGGCTGGGCAATCGCCGGGCCCGTGGTTTCGTGCCGGACGCGGAGCCCGGACCAACGGGGACGTCGGCGAGGAACTGCTTTATCTCGACGATGGCGACGCCGCCCCGCGCACGGGCGGCGCGGTTGCGCACGACGACGATCGGATGCCAGCGCTCTTTCGCCGTCCGGGCGGCGGCCGCGTCATGCCCGATCAGGTCGCCGATCGAATCATCGCGAATGCCGATCGCCTGGACGATTGCGTCATCGAGGCGCCGATCCATGGCGCTGGCGACGGCGTCGATGGAGCATCCGCAGAGCGTGTCGTGCGGATGCGCCTCGAGCAGAGTACGCCAGGCGGCAACGAGGAGGGCGAGGCGCGATGGCGCGCCGCGTCGCCGGGCGAGCGCCGACCACGGTTCGGCGTCGCGAATGAGGAGCCGTTCCGCCAATGCGTTGTTCCGCTTCTGCGCTGCTCTCGATGCGAAGGTGCCCTGCAACGTCCAGGTAAAACCGTACGAGTCGCGGAGCTCGCCTTCGATCCGGGGCAGCTGGCGCGGCAGTGCTCGGGCGAGCAGATCCTCGGCGAAAATCGTCAGCGAGCTGGCGCGGACCGTGTCGCCGCCTTCGGCCGCCGCATCGACGAGCGCTCGCACCGCCTCGCGCTGCTTCGCCTGCCGCGCATGGTGATCGGCACCGTTAGGCACGAGGAGGATGCCGGTTTCGGAGCGGGCGGCGAGCTCAGACCGCATTCGCGCCCACCGATCGCGCGAGGACTTCATATCGACGGGAAGGTCGGAACCGAACTCGTAGCCGTTAGGCGGCAAGTGGTAGACGATCGCGCTCTCGCCGTCGGCGGCGGACCACTCGACGGTATCGGAGTGCGGCCAGCGGCGGCCACCGAAGCCCCGCCAGAGGATGATCAGCGGAAGCCCGAAGCCTGCCGCAATCATCGGAAGAGCCGCTGGGTGGCCGAAGGAATCCGGACAGTACAGGACTGGCGGTGACGACGCACGCAGTCTTCGCAGCACGCGTCGGCCCAGCAGCAGATTCCTGATCAGCGCCTCGCCGCTTGGTATCAGCTCGTCGGCGAGGACGTACCAGGGCCCGGCCTCGATCGCCCCGCTCTGGAGGAGGCTGGCCAGCTCCGCGGCGCGCTCGGGACGCACGTCCAGATAGTCCTCGAGGATGATCGCTTGCCCGTCGAGGAGAAAGCTCTCGTTAGGCCCCGGTGGGTCGGCAAGCAGCTCATCGATGAGCGGAACGAGCCGTTGCCGAAAACGGACGAACGGCTGGTACCACTCGCGATCCCAGTGCGTGTGGGCAACGACGTGGGCGGTGAGCACGGAGGGCGTGAGAAAGGACACCTACGCGAAACAAAGAGGCCGCGGCGAAGATCACCGCGGCCTCCCGGTCGACGCAAGTACAGCGCGTTGCGCGCTCAGACCACTGGCCGCCTGCCGGTTACGAGGCGGTAGACGATCACGATGAGCGCAATGACGAGCAGGAGATGGATGAGGCCTCCGCCGACGTGGAACGCGAGAAAGCCAAGCGCCCACAGGATGAGCAGAATGACAGCCAGTGTCCAAAGCATGACCAGTACCCTCGATTGGTGGTTAGCCCGAGCTATGCTGCCCGCGCACGACGGGCCGCACATGCGCAACAGTCGTACCGGACTCCGCCGTCTGCCCGGAGTAGGAGGTCACGAGAACCCAAGGCCAAGCGCGTGCTGCGGATCGGGGGCGGCATCGGATGTGGGCGGGTACGTGACGTCTCCATCACGCACGGCCGCGAAGCTCGTGAGCACGTGCGGCGACACGCCGGCGTCGAGGATGTGCTCAACGGTCACGCCCCGCGCGTGCAGCGCATCACTGATGAGTGAACGATGACAACGCCACGGCACTGCCTCGGAGCACATGATGACGGTACGCCGCTCCTCGCCACGCGCAATCAGCTCGTCGATCGCGCGACGGAATTCCGGGGTGCGCATGTAGTCGGCGTAGCCACGAAAGCCTTCGTTTCGCCACGCCGACGCCGGCGCGTCGGGACGCGGTCGCCGCCGCCCGCCTAACGCAGCATGGTGCAAGTACTCGATTCCCTTCTCCGGCAGCGTAAGCGCCAGCGCCTCGCGATTGAAATGCGGGTGACGGCGCGACCCCGGAAATGCCCTGACGTCGATCAAGCGTTCGACGCGTGAACGCTCCAGCAGCGAGAGGAACGCCGCAATCGATCGCGTCGAATGCCCGATCGTATAGATCGTCAAGGGATTGGTGGACCGCCGCTGGCTGGCGCGCTCTCACCTCGACCTCGCTCCACGGTAATCGGGCGTTCCACGGACAACGGCCGATCGTGAAGCGCATCCTTGGCGATATGGTACGTCTGGCGCGCGAGCAGCACGCGCGACGCGCGCACATCGTGTCCGACGTCGATGAGCAGATGCGCCAGATCGCCCGTTCCCCATAAGACGCCGGCGAGCACGATCAGTCGACTCGCCTCGCCGAGCAGTGTCGGAATCGATGCGGCTCCCTGCGCGTACAGACCTGTGGCGATTTCGGCGACCAGTAACAGCAGAAGAATTATCGCCATGAATCGGAACAGCTTTGACAGATAGCGCAGTCCCGTATACGGCTCGATGTCGGTGGCGCGAATGCCGGCGATGATCGCGCCCTCCTCATGCTGCTCTGCTGGCTTGCCGTTGCCCCGAGTACCGAGGCCGTGCTCCGGCGTCTCTTCCACGGTCGTGTCACTTGTTCTTCTATGTTCCACGTCAGCCTCCTCCGGGTCCTCCGACCCAACGCGCGCGATATCCACGTGTGTCGATGTGAATGAAAGGTCCGTGCCCGGGCCCAGCAGGATAGATCCCTGCCCCGCCAATAAGCTCCGGATGAGCGGCCTCGACCCTATCGACAGCTGCCTCGATGACCTTGCTATCATCGATGCTGATCCGGTGATTGTGATCGAGATCATCCATGAGACCGTCGTGATTGCTGTCGATGAAGATGTCCGCCGCGTCGCCGTACATATGACGGCTGAGTGCGGCACGTCCCTGGGGATTACCGCCCGACGCGTTGTATTGCGGCGTCCGGAATCCGCTCATCACGTGTACGCCGCTGATGTCGACGCCATGCGTCGATAAGTCCTGGAGCACAAGCTCCAGCTTGTCCACGAGCTTGAGCTGCAGGACGAGGTACTTCGGCCAGACGTTTGGTTGGTCGTGGGTGAGGAAATCACGCAGCACGAAGTGCTCAGACACGTGCGTGTCTGCATTCTCCTGCGTCACCTGAATGAAGCCGGAGGGATTTGCGTAGCTCGACACCGGCGCTTTTGTTGGCCCGACTTTCCCCTTTCGGCGCTCGGCCGGCCAATTGCCGATGTAGTAGAGACCGATCCGGCCACGATTCTTGGCGTCAAAGGGAAGAGTGGTGATGACGCTGAAGTCGGCAATGGGACGGATGGCGTTGCCAATCGCCAATGCGACATCCCATACGCCGACGCCCTTCGGCTCGGAATCGGCCTTGGACACCTCTCCACCCGTGCTGTACACCAACTCACCACCAGGGGGCAGCGTGTCCGGTTCAACGCCCTTGCGTGATGTGTCGATGACCGCGCGCAGCTTGCCGCTCAGTCCGCGCGTCCGCTCGACCAGCGCATTGAGGGTGGCGTCGGTGAGATAGGCCGTGGACGGCGCGACAGATGACGTGAGCGCGCTCGCGATCGATGCCGCGGCTTGC
>QHUV01000248.1 GCA_003222065.1 Gemmatimonadota bacterium
AAATCCTCGATCCATAGCAGGTGACGTTTCGTCTGCTCCGTGACGACAATGCCGGGAAGCTCGAGCGCCTGAGCGACCATCGTAACCGCGACGGTGTCGCTACTTGTCGGATTAATGTCGAGTTGCAAACTTCTCGGCACGTAGCCGAGCCTGCGGACCGAGACCTCCACCGCGCCCGCGCTCACCCGCGTCAGCGAAAACAGACCCGAATTGTCTGTGCGCGTCAGAAGGTGCGCCGCCGGAATGCTGACATCTGCTTCCCGTATTGGCGCGCCGGCGGAGTCGCGCACGAACCCCGTCAGAGTCACTCTCTGAGCGATTGCGATGCGCGGTCCAACACTGGTAACAGCGATTAGCAACGCAGGCCGAAGCCAAGACCGAACGCGGCTGCTCGTTCGCGCGTTCGCGAGCCTGCCGAGCGTTCCGTGCATAACGGCTCCCGCGAGAAGCAGGTGGGCTGCGCCTTCTCTGGCCGTCCACTCTGGGGACGCGCCAGAAAATGTCAAGCATTTCGTTCGCAAGATTAGAAGTCGCGTCGATTTACTAACTCTCCCAGGACGCGGTACGTGCCCGATTCGGTCGATTGGCGCACGATCATTGCGCTTGAAGCAGCGAACCCTCAGCCTAGGAATGGGATCATGCGCTCCCGGAAGGCTTTGATGACGATTTTCTTCGCCGGCGTGCCGGCGTTGCTGAGCGAGGTCCTGGTCGCCCAGATGCCGGGTGCCCCCGTCCTACAAAACGCCTTCGCGAACCCAGGCATCACGGCTGCGCTCAACGCAGCTTCCATCGGTGGCGCGTCCTCATACGCAGCCGCGGCGGCCTGGGCTCCCGGGACGGGACGGTTTCAGTTCAGCGGAGGCATCGGGCTACAGACGCGCACCGGGGCCTCGAAGCACACTCTTTACGGAGCGCGAGTCAACGTGCCTCTCGTCGGCGCGACCGCCAACCTCGGTCTCAGCGTTTTTGCCGGGTACGGCGCCCTTACCGGCGGTACCGTCGATAGCTCAGTGACCAGGTCGCTAATACCAGTCGGCGCAACGGTGAGCTATCGCCTGGGCCTTGGGACTGGCCACGGTTTCTCGCTCTACGGCTCGCCGGTATATGAGCAAGTCGGCCGGGGTGGCGGTGCATCAGGCGTGAGCGTGTTCAGAGGCGCGCTCGGCCTCGATGTGGGGATTACCTCGGCTATTGGCGCTACGGTAGGGGTCGAGCTTGGTCAGCGGGAGGCCGCTGGCTCCGGTAAGCCCTCTGGCACAGCATTCGGCTTCGCCATCTCCTACGCCATCCGAGCAGGTCGGTAAATGGCTTGCATCTTGCCCCTCGCATAGCATGCCGGTAACGCGCGCCGCGCGCCACCCTCGTCGCCAAGGACATGCACGACACCGACTTGCCGCCGATCCTCGTGGTCGACGATAATCACGATAACGCCGAGATTATCCGTCAGTATCTCGAGGTTCGCGGATATCCGATAACGGTCGCGTACAATGGCGATGAGGCACTGGCACTGTTCGAGACAGTAAAGCCGGCGCTCGTGCTGCTCGACGTGATGATGCCTGGTCGCGATGGCTGGGAAGTTTGTCGCATCATGCGGCAGCATCCAACGCTCGGAAAGAGCGTTCGCATCGTCATGGTGACGGCGCTGGGAGAGTGGGAGGACAAGCGTGAGGCGCTGCAGCTGGGTGCAGACGACTACGTGGAAAAGCCGTTCGACTTGCCGACGCTGGCGACGACAGTGCAGCGGAACCTGGCGATGCGCAGTGCCATGGCATCGTAAGGCCGCGGCCGAGGTGGAATGAGCGATTTCATCCTCCTCACCGACAGCGACGATCCAGCCGTGAGGGCGGCCGCCGGCCAGCTGGAATCATGGACCGTACAGCAGGTCGACGCCACGCAGTTGCCTAACGCGATCGATCAATCGGGGGTCCGCGCCCTATTGCTCGTAACGACCGATCCCACGCTGCTGCGGACGGCGACAGAGCGCGCGCACGCGAGCGGAATCCCGGTGGTCATCGGCTGCGTCGACGATACCGCGCGTCGTCGCGCCGTCGAGCTGCGCGCCGAGGAGTGGTATCGTCTCCCGGCGTCGCCGGAGGAAATCGCTGCCCGCATCCACTCGGCGTCGAATCGCAGCGCGGCAATCGGCGCGGCGATCATCGATCGTGTCGAGCGTGTCGAGTATGAGGAAATGTTACATGACGCGATGACGGGTCTGCCAACGCTTCCGGTCATGATCGAGCGGTCGCGGGGGCTCTTCAAGGAACGCGGCGAACTCGTCGTGCTGTACCTCAACTTCGTCCGCTACTCGAAGATCGAGGAGATTTACGGTTGGGAAAAGTTGGATGCCGTTCTCGAGACGACGTCGGCGGCGGTGCGCGAGTTTCTCGACGACGCGTCGACACCGGGCAATTCGCGCCTGATGGTGAGCTTCACCAACGATGACGACTTCATCTTCTTTCACGTGCCGGCTGCCGGCGTGGCAGCGGCGACTGACAGCGAGATCACGGACATGGTTGCGCGATTGCAGCGTCACGTCGCCGGCCGTATCGAGGCGCAGCATGGAGACGACATCGCGGCGCTTTTCGATATCTATGTCGGACGGTCGCACGTGTACTATAACCCGAAGGTCCGCCTCGAGCGGCTGATCTACCGCGGCATTCGCGAAGCGGCGAAGGCGGCGCGGAGCATCGAGGAGCGTGATCGCGCGCGTCGTGTCGCTGATCTGCGCGCCAGTTTGCGAGAGCGTGGCGTATATGTCGACTATCATCCGATCGTCGTCGCCGAGACGCAGGAGATCTATGGATACGAGGCCCTCGCGCGCGGCGTGATGCGCAGCCTCCGATCTCCAGAGGTGATGTTCGACGTCGCGGCCGAGGCGGATTTGGTGTGGGAGCTGAGCCGGCTTTGCCGGAGCCGGGCAATCGAGGGGATGGACACGCATCTCCAACCCGGCGAGCTGCTATTCCTCAATGTCGACCCGCACGATTTCAACGATCCGGCGTTCAACGAACACGAAGTGAAGCATCCGGACCGCGTCGTCATCGAGATCACCGAACGGACGGCGATCAAGGATTATCCGAAATTCCGGGAGCGTTTGCGGGCCTTCCGGGAGGCGGGCTTTCGGTTTGCCGTTGACGATGCCGGCAGCGGCTACGCGGGACTCGGGTCGATCGCGAACCTCGAGCCGGACTACATCAAGCTGGACATCTCGCTGATCAATGGCATCGACACCAACTTCATCAAGCAGAATCTGGTCGAGACGATGGTGAAGTTCGCGAATGACCACAAGGCGATGGTGATCGCGGAGGGCGTCGAGCGCGCCGAGGAGTTCAAGGCGGTGAAGGAGCTCGGCGTGCATCTCGTGCAGGGCTTCTTCCTGCACCGGCCGTCGCACCTACCGACGCCGGCATTGACGGCGGCGCGTCGTTAGGCAAGTAACGACTCGACGAGCCCAAGCGAGCGTTCGGCGGCGCCGAGGCCGCTCCGAATGACGGCGGTCGCCCGTGTCCCCGCGGCCGCGCGCGCGTTGCCGTCGCTGAGCCAGTTCCGGAGTCCATCGACGAGTGAGCTTGCATCGGTGACGGAACGAGCGGCGCCGTGGCTAACGAGGATGAGGGCGTCACGACTCGACTCGTGTGTCGGACCAAACACCACCGGCGCGCCGAAGGCAGCCGGCTCGAGCACGGAGTGCAGGCCGGCATCGTGAAAGCCGCCACCGACGAAGGCGATGTCGGCAAGTGCGTAGAGATCGCCAAGGACGCCGACGCGGTCGACGAGAACGACATCGCTCGAACCGTCGGCGAGCTCCAGACGATTGAGCCGCAACCGCTGCCCGCCGGCCCATTGCTCGATCGGCGTGAGATGGCCGGGCGTCGGCTCATGTGGGGCAACGATGAGGCGCGCGTTAGGCATCGCACGGCGCACGGCAACAAAGGCCGGCAGTAATACGGCCTCATCGGCCGGCCACGTCGAACCAGCGACGATCGTCGGCCGGGAAGATGCGAGACGGCTCAACAGAGGAGAGCTCCGCTCAACATGCTGCGCGCGCTGCCAGACCTGATCGTAGCGCGTATCGCCGGTGATCGTTATCGCGCTCGGCCTCACGCCAAGAGCGACAAGACGTTCGGCATCCCTCTCGTCGACGGCGCCGACTCTGTCGAGCTGTGCGTAGGCGTCATGAAGGAGGGCCGACGCCAATCGCGATCGCCGCGACGAGCCCGAGGCGAGTGTCGCGCTCACGAGGCCGAGCCTAACGCCGCGCGCGTGTCCGACGGCGCTCAACGTCGGCCACACATCGAGCTTCGCGAAGACGAGCGCTGTCGGCCGCAATGCATCGAGGGCAAGGCGGCCATCGCGCGCCGAGTCGAACGGCAGATAGTCAACGAAGTCGACGTCCAGGCTCCGGCCGAAGGACTCGGCGCTCGGCGAAAAAAACGTATACGCGAGCTGCACCTCCGGATGCCGCTGGCGCATCAACTCCAAGACTGGCCGCGCCTGTAATCCTTCCCCAACGGAAGGCGCGTGCATCCACAGCAGGGCCTTCCCCGGGTCGCGTCGCGTTTCACCCCACGCTCGATAGCGGTCCCGAATACCACCGCGGGCGCGAAGCGCGCGGATCGGCTTCGCGTCGAGTGGAAGGAGCTGGGCGACGGAGGTGCCGATTCGCGCGAGACGAGCGAAGCCCTCGTAGCCGACCCGGAGGGCGAAATGCACGGGTCCCTTGGCGTCGTTAGGTGCTAGCGCGAACCGCTCCGTTTCGCGAGCTGAGCCTCGACGACCTGACGAAAGAACGGATACCCTTGAAAGCCTGACAGCTGCTGATCGCCAACGAAAAAGGTCGGTGTCGACCCAACACCGGCGCTCTTGCTGCGGGCATAATCGGCCTCGATGAGCGGCCGAGTCAGGTGCCGGGCGACGCAGTTTCGCCAAGCAGGCATCGCGACACCGAGCCGAGCGGCGATGGAGTCGAACGCCGGTATCGCATTAGGAAGCGTCTCCCAGGTCTGCTGCGACGAAAAGAGTGAATCGTGCATTGGCCAGAACTTGTCCTGCACGGAGGCGCACATTGCGGCCTCTGCCGCGGGCATCGCGTTTTGATGCTGGCTCAATGGAAAGTTGAGGTAGGCCAACCGTACCCTGCCGCTTTCGACGTAGTCCTTCACGAGAGATCCATAAGTGGAGTCATGCCACATCTTGCAGTACGGGCACTGGAAGTCGCTCGCCTCGATGATCCAGAGCCCGGCGCGCGGGTTGCCGCGAATCCTTCCGCGATCCGCACGCTCGCTGATCGAGTCGGTGGGCATCGCCGCCGATGCACGCGCGACGGGAGTAGCTGGGGCAGCGGAGGCATTGGCCGGAGAG
>QHUV01000004.1 GCA_003222065.1 Gemmatimonadota bacterium
TATCGCAGCGAGAAGTCCTGCACCATGCGGACGAGCGCGTCGTACACCGCGCTGTCGCCATGCGGATGGAAGCGTCCGAGCACGTCACCAACGACTGTCGCTGACTTCTTGAACGGCCGATTGGGGACGAGCCCGAGGTCGTTCATCGCGTACAATATGCGCCGGTGTACCGGCTTCAGTCCGTCGCGCACGTCGGGCAGCGCGCGCGACACGATCACGCTCATCGAGTAGTTGATGAACGACTCTTTGATCTCCTCGTCGATGAGGCGCGGAAGGATTCGTTCTCGGTTGTTCGGTGCTGTCATGGGGTGCCTGCAAAACCGGCCGGAAAAGACACACGGCGGGCCACACTCAGGCCCGCGGTAGGAGCCTGAAATTTACCCGAAGCGCGACCGCAAATCAATTCGCAGCGCTGTATCTAAGTCGAGATTTTTCAGCCCTTTAGCCAGCGCGACGTGACGACTCCTGTCGCCGGCGAAGGGCCCTACGGACGCCTCGCCGGATCCGTCCCCAAGGTGGCGTTGGAAACCCCGGCGGATGCCGATTCCCGACGCTCCGTCTCTCGCTCTGATGTGCGCGCGATTTGACGCTCCTCCTCCTCCATTTCGGCGTCATCCGCCGCCGCCGCCGCACGCTCCCGCGCCAGCAGGTCCTCACGCTCCCGGCGCCAGCGCTCATACCACTCGCGCGTTACTTCGGCGGCGAGCTCCCGATTGCCAAGTCCGAACGCGAGGGCCATCGCGAGCGCAATCGCGCCGAACAGGATCGCGAATGCGGTCGTGACGATATCCGTGGCAATGCCCAGCTCCTGCAGCGCCATGAAGACGGCGAGAAGAATCACCCCCCCGCGGCCCGTTCGCGCCAATGCGCGTCCGCCGTGCAAACCACCCGCTGATGCTTGAATCAGACCGCCGACGAACCCGCCGAGCACGATACCAACGAGCACGATCACAATGGCAGCAATGACGCTCGGGATGTAGCTGACGAGCGTCGACATGACATCCGCGAGGGACTTGAGCCCCAGCGCATTCGAGGCGAGCACGATCACCGTGAACATCACCAACCAGAAAACGAGATTGGCGATGACGCGCGTCGGATTGACGTGCGTTCCCGATCGCTCCACGGCCTGCGTTACGCCGCCACGCTCGAGCAAGTAGTTGAAGCGGATGCGGCGCAGCAGCCGTTCGGTCAGTCTCTCCAAAACCTTCGCGAGCAAGTAGCCGGCGAAGAGAATGACGAGCGCGGCTAACAACGGGATTGCGAGCTGTCCGAAAACTTGCGAGAAGCTCGCCTGTAGTCGATCGCTGAAGTTGGCGCTGTCTGTAGCCTGAGGGAGCTGCACGGTTGCGCGAGTTAGGTGTGCCGACGAACGAGAGTGGGAGTCAATTTCGAGTGCCCCGCTTCCGATCGAAGATTACACTCCGCCGACACTCTGGACAGATCAGCCATTCACGTTGGCGCGCGTAACCGAGGCCGAACGAGCCTCCGCCGATCGATCGTGCGGTCATTGCCGCTCCATCACGCGGACACCGCGGCGTCTCGCCAGCCCCAAACGCCTGACGAATGTCCGCCTCCTCCTCAGGTAAGAACTGAGCGCGATCCATTAGCACCTAGCACCCAGCACCTAGCACCTCTCACCTATGTCTATCACCACTTTCCCAAATTGCTCCGATTTTTCCAGCCTTTCGAAAGCGTGTCGGCCTTCGGCGAGCGGATACACATGGTCCACAGGAGGATAGAGGCGACCCGCCCGCAGTTGCTCGACGACGACATCGAACTCGGCATCGTTGCCCATCGTCGATCCCATGATTGTCCACTGATTCCAGAATAGTCGGCGGATGTCTGTCTCGACCATTGGTCCTGACGTCGCTCCACAAGTCACGAGACGTCCACGCCGCCCAAGGACGAGCAGCGATTGCTTCCAGGTCGCCACTCCCACGTCGTCGATTACGACGTCCACGCCGCGCTTTGCCGTTCGTTCACGAAGGACTTTCGTGACGTCGCTCGTGCGATGATTGATCGTCTCGTCCGCGCCTAGCGCCCGGGCGCGAGTCAGCTTCACATCACTACCGGATGTTACGGAAACGTAGGCGCCGAGCTGTTTGCAGATCTGCAATGCGGCGATGGCGACGCCGCCGCCAATTCCCCAAATGAGAACCCGCTCGCCGGCGCGAACCTGAGCGCGCGTCACGACCATTCGCCACGCCGTGAGTGTCGCGAGACTGAACGCGGCGGCAATGTCTGCGGGAATCGTCGCCGGAATGACACGAACGTTCATGGCTGGAACGATGACATATTCCGCCATCGTTCCGGGGTGATGTTCGCCGAGGATCCCGAACCGAATGCACAACGACTGCTCACCCGCTCGACAGTACTCGCACGTGCGATCGCTGATGCCGGGGTTGATCACGACTGTATCGCCCATGGCGACATGGTGGACGTCGTCGCCGATCTCGTCGACGACGCCGGTGCCGTCCGCGCCAAGCACCCATGGCGGCGTGATCGTGACACCGGGTAAACCGCCGACGACGAACAGGTCGAGGTGGTTCAGCGCCGCGGCTCGCATGCGCACACGGACATCCGTTGGCCGCTGCACTTGCGGCATCGGCAGATCGTCGCGGAGCTCGAGCTGGTCCAGGCCGCCGTGCGCGGAGATCGTAAGGCCTTTCACAAAATCGGCACCGTTATATTCCGGTTCAATTGACCACGCATATTAACCCGCCGGCGAACGGATCGATGGTCGGCGCAGCGCTCCTCAGGCGATGACATCAATCAAGGTGCCTCCGCTCGGTGAATCGATCGTCGAAGCCACCGTTTCGCGCTGGATGAAAAAGGAAGGCGATCAAGTTTCGCCCGGCGACACGTTGGTCGAGCTGGAGACGGACAAAATCACAGTCGAAGTTCCGGCGATGAGCCGCGGCGTGCTCACGAAGCGTCTGCACTCCGAGGGCGACGTCGTGAAGGTCGACGACTTACTTGGTGAAATCGACGAGAGCGCGGCGGCCGCGGCGCCGAAGCGCGAAGCAGCTACGGCCGCTGCCGGTAGCTCGACTCAACGCGCTGCTGGCTCGACGCCGACTCCCGCGCCCGCGGCTCCGCCCCCGGCCCCGCCTCAGGCCGCGCCGAGCCCGAGCAGCCCTACTCCGGCCGCGGGCGCAGCCAAGGGTGGACCACCAAAGCCAGAAGTTCGCGCGTCGCCGGCCGCCGAGCGACTGGCCGGCGAACAAAAAGTCGACCTTGCGAGCGTCAGGGGCACCGGCCGCGGTGGTGTCATCAGCAAGACCGACGTCCTGGATCAGGCGGCCGACGGCGCCGGTCCTCCTGCTCCGGCACGCCCTCCTGCGGCGCAGGCACCAGCGGCCGGCGCGACCGCCGCACCGGCTGGGGCGCCGCCGGCACCCACGCCCGCGCCGCCGGCGGCCGGTGTACGCGAGACCCGCGAAAAGATGTCGACCCGCCGCAAACGGATCGCCGAACATCTGCTCGAGTCCCAGCACGCTACGGCGCACCTAACGACGTTCAACGAGATCGACATGGCCGCCGTCGAGGCCTTGCGGGCCCGCGTCAAGGAGCGGATCGAGAAAGAGCATGGCGTGAAGCTGTCGATCATGCCTTTCTTCGTGAAGGCGGCGTGCATGGCGTTGAAGTCGTATCCGGTTGTCAACTCGCAGATCGACGGCGACTCGATCGTCTACAAGCACTATGTGAACATGGGCATCGCCGTCGCGTCGGACGCGGGACTCGTCGTGCCGAACATCAAGGACGCTGATCGCAAGGCGCTATTGGAAATCGCGCAAGACATTGCGGCGATCGCGAAAAAGGCGCGCGACGGGAAGCTCACAATGGAAGATCTCACGGGCGGCACGTTCACGATTACGAACGGTGGCGTGTTCGGCTCGCTCGTGTCGACGCCGATCTTGAACTATCCGCAGGTTGGCATCCTGGGGCTGCACAAGATCCAAGAGCGGCCGGTCGCGATCGCCGGCAACGTCGAGATCCGGCCGATGATGTACGTGGCGTTGTCGTACGACCATCGCGTCATCGATGGGCAACAGGCGGTACTCTATCTGGTCCGTGTGAAGGAGCTGATGGAAGATCCAGCGACGATGCTCGTCGACTGAGCCGGAGACTGCGTCGTGATGGTCGTTGCCTAACGACCGACGAGGACGCGCGGCGGACACATCCGCGGCCTTCCGCGTCTCCTTAGCTTTACGGCGGGTGCGACGGCGTTCGTCGGCCCGCGTACCGGATCGATTCGAAACATGCCAATTGAAAATTCATCAGCTGACGTCGTCATCATCGGCGGCGGACCTGGCGGCTACGTTGCCGCTATTCGTGCGGCCCAACTCGGGTTGGTCACGGTATGCGTCGAGATGGACAAGACGCTCGGCGGCACATGTGTAAATGTGGGTTGCATCCCCTCCAAGGCGCTATTGACCTCGTCGGAGCATTACGAGTTTGCACGTCAGCACGCGGCGGAGCACGGGATCAGGATCGAGGACAAGGGGCTAACGCTCGATCTGGCGACGATGTTGAAGCGGAAGGATGACGTCGTCGCGCAGAACACGCGGGGGATCGAGTTCCTGTTCAAGAAGAACAAGATCATGTGGGCGAAGGGGAAGGGCTCGTTGCGGCGCACCGAGAAGGGGCTGGAGGTGGCGGTTGCGCCGAGCGCGCCGGCGAGTGGGGGCGCCCCCCCACAAGACAGTATCGCTTCGTACGCGGCCAAAAACGTCATCATTGCAACGGGCTCAGTACCAATCGAGCTCCCATTTCTCAAATTCGACGAAGAGCGCATCCTCTCCAACGTCGGCGCCCTCACCATTCCTCGCGTTCCTCGTCATCTCATCGTCATCGGTGGCGGCGTCATTGGCCTCGAGCTCGGCTCTGTCTGGCGCCGCCTCGGCGCGAACGTCACCATCGTCGAGCTCATGCCGACGATCCTCCCCGGCATGGACGACGACGTGATCAAGGAGTGCGACCGGGTCTTTCGCCGGCAGGGCCTCGATCTCCGCACCGGTACGCGCGTCGTCGGCGGCCGCCGCGAAGGTGATCGCCTCCTCGTCGACGTCGAGAAGGACGGCGCGAAGGAGACACTCGAGGGCGACTACGTCCTCATTGCCATCGGACGCAAGCCGTCGCTCGGCGGCATCGACGCCGCTTCGTTAGGCATCGACGTTGGCCGCCGCGGTGAGATCCTCGTCGACGATCGCATGAGAACGGGCGCGCCTAACGTCTACGCGATCGGAGACTGCGTGCCCGGGCCAATGCTCGCGCACAAAGCCGAGGAGGAGGGCGTCGTCGCCGCCGAGTCTATCGCCGGCCAAAACGTCCACATGCACTACAAGTCGATCCCGAACGTCGTCTACACGTGGCCGGAGATCGCCGCCGTCGGCCTCACCGAGCGCGAGGTCAAGCAGGACGGCCGCGAGTATCGCGTCGGCCGATTCCCGTTCAGTGCGAACGGTCGCGCGCGGACAATGGGTGAGACCGCCGGCTTCGTCAAGTTCATCGCTGATGCGCGAACCGATGAGCTGCTCGGTGCGCATCTCGTCGGCCCGAACGTGTCCGAGCTCGTCTCGGAAGTCGTGCTAGGCTTCGAGTATCGCGCCTCGGCCGATGATCTCGGTATGACCGTGCACGCGCACCCGACTCTCGCCGAATCGACGAAGGAGGCGGCGCTAGCAACTCTCGGCCGCGCCTTGCATATCTAGTCAGGTGTCTCTCAACTCGTGATAGCAGGAGCGCTTCTGCTATTCATATGATTACTCCCCACTAGCACGACCCTCGCGCGGCAGGTCAATGACCGGCTATTTCGCCCAGGCGCCGCGGGCGCTGTCGCCCGACGATCACGTGCCGGCGCGCGTGCTGCTCATGGGCGCGCTCGGCGTCACCCCATACATCGATCGGGCGATGGAAGTGCTGCAGCTCGCGGAGCGCGGGCATGACCATGAACATCGCGCGCTCGTGATTGCCCGCGACGGCACGGTCGCCGCGCTGGCGCTTTACGGCGCGGTGGCCGGAGCGCTCGGTGTCAGCAAGCTTCATGCAGCGGTCGTTGCGCCGAGTGTGAGTGTCGCCGACGTTGGCCAACGGCTCCTGAGCGCGATCTTGGACGAGGCGCGGAGCGAAGGCGCCCGTCTCGTCGTCGCCGAAATGCCCGACGATCCCGCGATCGGGCAGGTGCGCGCGCTCCTCGCCTCGGTGGGATTCGAGGAAGAAGCGCGCGTGCCCGACTTTTATCGCGCCGGCGTCGCGCTTACGCTACTGCGCCGTGACCTTTGAGGCATCAGTGGCTCACGGTCCGCGGGTGGTGTCCTTTTTCGTGCTGGGCCGGCGGCGTGTCGAATCGGCGCGGGTCGAGCGACGCATGGATGTGTCCCCGCGCATTCGATCCATCCCGCGATTCGTGCGCGACATTTCACTTCCGCGAAGGCTGTCGGATGTCGTGAAGTTCAAGTTCAGCGAACGGAAGAGATCGTTAGGGTTGTTTCCCGTTACGCTGTTCTTCTGCCGGGCACAGTTCATCGCTCTCCTCGTTCGCGGGCCCATCACTCCATCGATTGAACCCGGATCACAGTCGTTCTGCTTGAGAGCGGTCTGAAGCTGGGTGATCTGATCGTGCGTCAGTCCATAGTTTCCTGAAGCGCGGCCGATCGAGCCGGCCGACGTTTGCTGCCGACGAGGTCGCGCGCGCGTACTGTCGGCACCGCGCATGCGCGACGAGTCCGTTTGTGCCGCCGCAATCGTCGGAACGATCGCGAGGGCGACCACCGCCATCGCCAGTCTCGTCATTTGTTCCTCCTTCTTCTCATATGAGCAATACTCGAATCGCAGCGGCGGCGGTGCGCAATCAACGAGCCGAACGAGCAGACCGCCATCGAATCGCGGTTCGACCTCACGATCCGAAAAAAAGTCACAGTCGTCGCCATGGCGACGACTGTGACCTCCTTCGATCGGTTATGAGTACTCTCTATTTCGTCTTTGTCTGACCAGCTTGAACGGTAGTCTGCGTCTTGATGTACTTGTCGTACCACGCGAGATAACGTTCGATGCGATCCTTCCGGTAGCTCGGTAGCGTGATGCCGTGGAACTGGCCGGGATAGATTACGAGCTCCGTCGGAATGCCGAGCGAGCGCAGCGCCTGGTACATCTGCTCGCCGCCGATAATGGGAACGTTGAAGTCGGCCGATCCGCCCATGAAGAGCGCCGGCGTCTTGATGCGATCGGCATGGAAGAAGGGATACGAGATCTTGATCCACAGGTCCTGGCTCTTCCAAGGCGGTCCGATCTCCTGATTGTATTGCGTGATGTACTGGTCCGTTCCATACATCGAGAGCTGCAACGCGCTTCCCGCGCCGGCGACCGCCGCCTTGAAGCGCGGTGTCGTCGCGATGGTGTAGTCGGTGAGAATGCCACCGTAGCTCCAGCCGCCAATCCCAAGTCGGTCGCCATCGGCGACGCCGGAGCGAATGGCCTCGTCGACGGCGCCGATGAGATCCATCACTTCCTTGTCGCCCCAATCGGCGAAGATCGCCTTTTGGTACGCCGAGCCCCGACCGCTCGACCCGCGGTAATTCACCGACAGCACGGCGTAACCATTGGCGGCAAAAAACTCCCGGTCGAAGCTGAAACTGTAGCTGTCCTGTCCGTTCGGGCCGCCGTGAATGTACAGGATCAGCGGCAACTTGCCTGACGAGGCGTTCGCTGGCCTAACGAGAACACCGTGTACCTCGGTCCCGTCCTTGCTCTTCGACGAGAACCCTTCGGTGGTACCGAGTTGGAGCTGGGCAAAGACAGAATCGTTCTGGTGCGATAACTGCCGCAGCGCGCCATTCTCCCAAGCATACACTTCGCCAGAACGATCCGGCGTCGAGGTCAGCACGACGACCTTCCCTGCGGCGCTCGTCGAATACGACGACACGACGCGCTTCCCCGAGATCAATCGCTCGACAGCGCCATCGGCGACGCGAACGCGCGCGAGCTGCTGCTCGCGATCGTCGGACAGGAGCACATAGACTGACTTGCCGTCGGCGCTGAACTGCGCGTTGGACAGCGGGCGATCGAGGGCTTCGGTGACGACGTGTGCTGGAGCGCTGCCGTCGCTTGGGACAATGGCGAGCTTGCTCAGACTGTAGGCTTGATACTTCGGCTCGTCACCGCGGAAGAACGCGAGCCACTTTCCGTCCGGGCTCCACGCCGGTCGACCACCGTCCGGCCCGATGAAGTTGGTGAGTCGCTTGGCGGTTGCACCGGCGCGTGCTTCGATGACGAACACGTCATCATCGCGCGAGCGCTCCGGCTCGGCGACCGGTCCGCGCACGAATGCGATCATGCGTCCGTCGGGCGACCAGCTCGGCGTGCCGTCGTCATCGAGCCCGGAGGTCAGCGTCTCCGTCTTCTTCGTCTCCACATCGAACAGCGACAAATGACTCCGCTTGCTGCCGAGGTAGCCGGCGACGTCGCGCTTGAAGTTGTAGCGATCGATGACGATCGGCTTGGGCGTCTTGTGCTCGGCTGTATCGTTTTTCAAAACCGAGTCCGTCTCCTCGTCGACGACGAGCACGAGCTTCTTGGAGTCCGGCGACCAAGCGAACTCGGACACACCACCTCGTAGTTGTGTCACTCGCTGTGCTTCGCCGCCACGCCGATCGAGCAGCCAGATCTGTGCGCCCTTGCCTTCCTGCCGGCCAGACAAGAACGCGAGGTACCGCCCGTCCGGGCTCCAGCGCGGCGCGCTCTCACTCTCCGGGCTCGACGTGAGCCGCAGCGTCGTCGAGCCGTCCCAGCTCGTCATCCAGATATCGTTGTCGGACTTGTCTTTCGCCGAATCGATTGCCGTTACGGTGTACGCCACCCATCCGCCATCGGGCGATATCTGCGGGTCGCGAACGTCCTTGAGATGGTAGAGGTCGCCGCTCCGAATGGCACGCTTCGCTTGGCCATTGGCTGGCGAAGGAGAGAGTTGGAGCAGGGCGCAGGTTGCCAACGATGCTAGCGCAGCGGAGATGCGGCGCATGACGAGTCCTCCAGGAGGAGTTGAGGCCTGGTGAGAGCGAATTTCCGAAGCGGCGCTAAATATCGGACGGTGCACGTTGAGTAGCGAGGGGAACTTGTAGCACACCAACAGCGATCTTTACTGTTCACCTCGCCGGCACCGCCTTTGCGACTGCATTGACAGGCTATGACCTTTCCGTCCGCGTTGGACCGGGACCGAGCCCCGTCGCTCCCGCAGAATCTCGACGCGCTCCGCCAGCGCATCGACGCCGCCGCTCGAAAGTCCGACGCGCGCGCAATTGCCGTGGCGCTCCACGACGCGGAATCCGGAGCCGAGCTGCATTACGACGCGGACCGCTGGTTCCACGGCGCGAGCACGATCAAGATCGCCATCCTTCTCGCGGTGTACGGCGAGATCGATCGCGGGCGGTTGGCTCCCCAGTCTCGTCTGCACGTGCGCAATCGATTCCTCAGCGCGTACGACGGCTCGCCGTTCCGCATCCTCGCGGACCGCGACGCGGATTCCGACGTGCATGCGTCGATCGGCAAGACAATGCGCGTGAGCGAGCTGGCGCTGCACATGATCGCCATGAGCAGCAACCTCGCGACAAATCTGCTCCTTGATCTCATCGGACTGGAGACGGTGCAGCGGACGATCGAGCGATTCGGCCTAACGGGCCTCGATATCCGCCGCGGCGTCGAAGACGAGAAGGCGTTCGAGCACGACATCGTGAATCGAGTGACGGCGAACGGACTCGTTGGGCTGCTTCGTCTCATTGCCGAAGAGCGAGCGTACTCACCCGAGCTCTCACGCGAGATGCTCGACATTCTGCATCAGCAGGAGTTCAAGAAAGGCATACCAGCGCGGCTTCCGCGCGACGTACGCGTCGCTCATAAGACGGGCGATATCTCCAGCGTCGCGCACGACGCCGGAGTTGTGTATGCGCCGGGGCGCAAGCCGTACGTCGTCGCCATTCTCACCGAATGGGCTGCCGACGCGGGAAGCCGTTCGCCGACGATCGCGTCGATCTCCCACGCTGTTTACGACTACTTGCGTGGCACCGGCCAAGAAGGTTCCGATGCCTGAGTTGCGTGCCGACTCGATGCGCATCGTCGATGGATATCGGCTCGAGAAGCCGAAGCGCGACGCGTTGATGCCTGGCGGCGCGCTGCGCGACCGCGAGGGACGCACGCGCCAGCTGCCGCGCTACTTCTACGAAGTGGAATCGTGGGACGCGGCGCTCGAGCAGGAACTTGCGCCGCACTTCAACATGTGGGAGTTCATTCAGACTGACGTTCGCGAGGCGACGCCACTCCGTTTTTTCCCGCGCTATGTGCCATGTGCCGTAACGCTCACGGCGGCGATGCTCGAGCGATTCCGCGAGGCGGTCGGTGAGCCAGTACGGATCTCCGCCAACGGCGGCTATCGCTCGCCGCAGCACGAGCTGACGAGCCACGCCTCGACGCATTGCTGGGCGTCGGCCGTGAACATCTACCGCATTGGCGACGAGTACCTCGATTCGCGCGACCGCATCGGGCGCTATGCGGACGTCGCGCGCGACGCGCTACCCGGCGCCTGGATCCGCCCGGTCGGCGAGGATCGCGGCTTTGCTGACGATCACCTGCACTTGGATTTCGGCTACGTCATCGCCGTGCCGCACGATGCGCCGGGTGATCCATTCAACCCGAAGCTCGAGGGCGACCCGCTGTAGCGGGCCGTGACGGTCGTGCGGGCGCGGAAGGAGAAGCGGAAACGTGAGCGCCAGACGCGCCTAACGGCGACGGCCAATGCGGGGCGCGCGATGACGCGCGCGACGTCATCCTTGGCGGCGATCGGCATCGAGGCGGAGTTCGTCGTCGTCATCGACGGCGTGCCGGTGCGGCCGGAGGATATTTTCGGCTCGCCACGGCGCATCGTCCGCGGCCCGCTCCTGCATCGAACCGGACGCTCCTATCACTTGCCGACCGGCAGCGCGGTGTACTTCGACACAGGCGTGATCGAGCTCGCGACGCCGATGATCGAGCTCGAGCGCGGTTGCGCGGCGCGCGCCGGCCGCTCGCTCTGGGAGAGCATTCTGTTCCTGCGGCGCGAGCTCGATGTCTGGCAGGAGCGATTCGGTCGCGACGTGCGACTGGTCGGGTTTAGCACTCACTACAACGTCTCGTTTACTCCACCCACCGGCGCGCTGGCCTCGAATCGCACGGTGGAACAACTCGCATTGCTGCTGACCTATATCCTGCCGGCGCCCGTCATGCTCCTCGCGGCCAATCGGCAATCGACCGGAATCGGCGTGCGCCCGCGCCGTAATCGTGTCGAGGTTACGGCCGACTTCACCCCGGACGCCGCGTTGATGATCGCCACGGCGACACTCGTCGTCGGCGTCGTGCGCGAGGTCATGAGTTGGCCACGCTATGATCTGTCGATCCTCGGCGAATCGGAGCAGCGCGACCTACCGGTCTTTCGCGATTTCGCGCCTGTACCGCATAGCTCGCGAAAGGGATGGGTCGCTCGGCATACCTGCTTTCCACGGAACCCCTTCACCGCTCGCGTTGACGAGGATCAGTGGAACGTGCGTGACGGCGAGCCGCTCTCGCTCCGGGAGATTGCCGGTCGCATCACAAGGCGATTCTGGCCAGCGATTCGGCGGTACGCCGACCCGTTCACGCTCCGTCTGATTGGCGCCGTCATGGCGGGCCGGACACCGTCGCTTCTCGAGCTGGCCGACCGGCCGCCGGCGTACGAAAGCGTGGGGCGACTTTGCGCCTGGGAGGAGCTTTTCCCGGAACACGAGCTGCCGCGATCGCGCTATGAGCGAGTGCTCATTCGCGCCATCCACGGCGACCGGCTGCACCTCGGCGGCGGCGAATGGTATACGCCGACAGGGATGCGCGGCTGGTCACATGTCGTGTTTCGCCGCGACCGCGACCGCAGCAAGCATGTGTTCTCGCTCGACTACCTGCTGCGCCATCTGGAGGATTGGGAAGCTGGCAGCCGTTAGGCGTGTTACTGACGGACGGCAGCGTGCCAGGCGGCCAACGCCTCTGCTTCCTTCTCTGGCGTGATCGCGAATCGTGGCTTGGCGCGGCGCGCCTCCGGCACCGACGGCCACCAGGCGAGCGTGTCACGCACCGTCGCGGCGAGGGGCCGGAATGTCAAACCCGATGCGACCGCCTTGTCATTGCGGATCGACATCATGCCGTCGTCGTTACCCTCGAGGCGCGCCCACGGAATCGCCTCGTCGATTTGGTGCGCGGCGAGGAACGCATAGTCGTCGATCCAGGTGAACGTCGCGTCGGATCCGATGGCTGCCTTCGCCTGCTCGAGGAACGCGGGCATCGTTAGGCGCTCCTTTGGCCCCACCGCGTTGTACACGCCAGTCACCTGCTGCTCGAGTAGCCGCACCATCCACTCGGATAGGTCGCGCACGTCGATGAGCTGCACCGGATCGTCGCGGCGTCCTGGCGCCAGCACCTCACCACCCTTGGCCAAGCGAACCGGCCAGTACGGAAAGCGATCAGTGGTGTCGCCGGGACCGACGATGTACGTCGGGCGCACGACGATGGCGCGACCGCCGAACGCCTCCTGAACCTCGTGCTCGCAACGCGCCTTGGCGACGCCGTACGTCTCGGAGCCGTCTTTCGGATCCGCAACCTCGAGATGCGGCGCCACCGACTCGTCGAGACCACGCTTGCGATATGGATAGTAGACGCCGGTCGACGACGTGAAGAGGTACTGCCTCGTCGAATCCTTCAACAGCTGAGCAGACTGCCGCACCCATTCCGGATTCGTCGCTGAGTCGTCGACGACCGCGTCCCACCGTTTGCCGATGAGCGCGCCGAGCTGGCCGTTGCGATCCCCGATGAGACGCACGACTTCGTTAGGCAGGTCCGCCTGGCGGCGGCCGCGCGTAAAGATCGTCACCCGATGGCCGCGCGCGACCGCGTATCGTACGAGATGCGGACCGATGAAGCCGGTGCCGCCGAATACGAGCAGGTCGATCGGCGCCCGCGCCACGGTGACGCCGGCGGCGGCATCGGCGAACGCCGTGGCGCTGCGACTGAGCAGCGCGCCGCCCAGAACTATACTGCCTTTGAGAAAGTCGCGTCGGTTCGTCATGTTCGCATCCTCCGATGGCGAGCGAGGGCGAAACATGTTAGGCGCGAGTCACGCGCCCCACCACCCACCCAACCAATTCCTTACAGAGCTGACCGCGACGCCTTGAGCCCTATTGTCGCGTCTCCCGATTTCATCAACTCGCTCGTCGCACCGCCACGATCAGCGCTACGCCAGCAAGGATCGCCACGCCGCCGACGATAGGCGAAATGGGAATCGTGCGCTCTTCCCGCGTTGTCACCTGCAGTGGTCCGACGCGAGCCACCTCGCGTCGCTGGCTGTAGCTGATGCCGCCGTACGCGATACCGACAAGACCGAGGACGACGAGAATGATTCCGACGAGAGTGCCCACTTTCATGGTCGATACCTCTACGAGGATGTTCGCGGCGCGCCAATGGGCGACCACGAGACGCTGCACGACTAAACAATATGGTGGTTGGGCGGCGTTCGCTCTGGCGGAACGCGACGGGAAACATACTGGCGCCAAGCCAGGCCGTATCTTGCGGGGGCAAGGCTACGGCGCCGCACGGTAGAGTGGTCCCTCCGCACTACGAGGACGTATTTCGCGAGTGAAGATTTTAAGTCAGCAACAGCTTGGCTCACCCTGTCCGGTCATCATTATGCGCTCACTTCTCGCCGCTACCCTCGCTCTCTCGATGCTCGCGAGTGCCGCTCGCGCGCAAACCAAGCAGCAGCTCGTCGATGACTGGGAGCGGCAACGCACCAATGTCCTCGCCTACATCGACGCAATGCCCGACTCGGCAATGGCGTTTCATCCGACACCCGGCGTCCGCGATTTTGCGCAACAGATCGTGCACTTCGTGGCGACTAATTTGGAAGTCGCGGCGATGACGTTGAAGGGAGCCAAGGAAGCACCGTTCACCCTCGACACGACCCAGCTCCACCAGAAGGCCGCCCTGCGCGACTACACGGATCGCGTGTACGGCTATCTCCTTGATGCCCTGAAGAGTGCGACGCCATCACAGCTCCTCAAGCAGTCGTCAGTGTACAATCTCCCAGCACAGTCGGCGACGCGCTGGCTCGATCTGAGTTATGAGCACGCTGTGTGGACGTTAGGCCAAACCGTGCCATATCTGCGGCTGAATGGCGTCACGCCCCCCGCATATAAGCAGCCGTTGTAGCGCAGGTGGTGAACCCCAGACGACGCGGAGCGTCCACTGGATTCGATTCTCAGGCTCCCAAAGCACGTAGGGCGATAGGCAGGATGACCGTGGCCCAATCGGCGTACATCGCGGCTGATGGATGGAGTCCGTCCGCGGCGAGCAAAGTGCGGTCGTGCGCCGCTCGCCGCGAAACCGTCGTCACGTCCACGAACGCGGCGCCCGCCTGACGAGCCGTACCGTGCGCAGCTGCGTTGAACTCGTCGATCTCGGCACCAATCGCCTTCCGTCCGCGTGGATCCCTCGCTGCGAATGGCGTCATACCCCAATCCGGAATCGAGATCGCGACGACACGCTGCGCCATCCCACCAGCGAAACCTATGGCGCACGACAGTAAAACAGTAAAGCCGTCGCGAAACGCGCCCGAGCCGTGCCCGCGATACTGATCGTTGACCCCGATCAGCAACGAGACAAGGTCGAAGTCGCGGCGCGGCGCTGGCGATACCCCGTCGACAGCGGCGAGCAGCTCGGACGTTGTCCAGCCGGTGCGGGCAATGATCTGCGGCTCGCCGAGCGCCATCCCGGCCGAGCGCGCCACCGCGACGAGCTGGGCCGGCCATCGCTCCGTCGCGCTGACGCCCTCGCCGATTGTGTAGGAATGCCGAAGAAGCTGCGGACCATCACACTGCGGCGGTCCCGGGGCAGGAGCTTCACATTCTCCGCGAATTGCGGAAAGCCGCCGTCCCTGATGAGATATTGCTCAACGTTCGAGATGTAAAGGGCCGACACCTTCTCGCCACGCTCGGCGACGAGTTGCGCGATGGCCGCCAGTGCATGCTCACCGGCCGCGTTGCCGACAACGGGCACGACGAGGTCGCGGCCCTCGAGCCCTTTCACGTACTGGAAGGCCTCCTCGGATGCGAGGAAATTCGCCTGCCGCCCCGACCTGTCTTTCTCGAGGAGCAGCTGGCGGTAGGTCGGATGGTATGGCCGCGGCGCCCGCCCGATGCTCGAGTACCGGAGGTCGAGGGAATCGCGCACGAAAGCGTCGCGAATCCGGGCAATCGTCTCCAGGTCGAGCGTCGACAACGGAATGCCGAATCGCCTAACGCGCTGGCTGATCGCTGACTGCACCGAATCCGCGAGGTCGCCGTCGGTGTGTATGGCGTCGATGTACTCTACGAGGTCCTGGATCGACTTCGAGCCCCAGTGGTCGACATCGCGCGGGACGGGCTTTCCGAACAGAAAGCAGAGGTACTCGACCCTGTTGCGCGACATCGCAAAAAGCGACTTGAAGAGAAGGTGCTCGAGGAGGTTGTCGCGACGGATGTCGATCATGAACGCGATGTCCGGCCGGATCATCGCGATGTACGAGAAATTCTGATCGGGGCCGACGCCGATGTACGCTCCGCCCTGGACCTTCAGCCGTCGCATGCCGTCGAGTACGTGCAGATAGGACGTCTCATTGGAGATGAGATTGTCGGAGTCGAAATAGCCGCCCGGCTCCGACAAGCGCTGAACGAGGCGCGCGAACGCCGAGTCGGCCGGCGTTGGCGAGAGGGCGAGCGGCGAGGCGTAGGCCGCTCGTGTCGACGGTCGGGTGGCATCGCCGATCGCCAGCGATCCGGTGAGGATCGCCGCTGCAATCGCGGCGAGCAGCCACGGCATCGACCGGAATCTGGGACTCATCGACGACCTCCGCTGAGCCGAAATTACTGAGCGTGCTGGCATCTCTGCCAGTCATCGGCGCGCGGCGATCGAGTGTCGCGCCCGCCCCTGGCTCTTGCTCTCTCGCAATAGCTCCGCGAGTCGCAGCGCGTCGTACGGTGCATGGACCTTGGCGTCATTGTCGAAGTAGACGTACGCGTCACGGCCGCTTCGACCGCGCCAGCGGCGAATGCGCGCTGCCCAGTCATCGAGCTCGGAATCGGTATAACCGCTTGCGTAGAGCTCGGTCGAGCCATGCAGTCGCGCGTAGATGAAGTCCGCCGTCAATTCCTCCGCGTACCCGAACTTCCCTGCCGTATCGGCGAAGACGAGCGCGCAATGGTTGGCGCGCAGTATGTCGTAAAATTCCTCGCAGAAATACGATGGATGCCGCACCTCGAACGCGTGTCGGTAGCGGATGCGCCGTCCGTCGACCGCCTCGAGCAGCGCGCCTTGCTTGAGTCGGTGGTCGTGATGGCGCGCGACGTCCTCGGCGGCGAGAGAATCCCGCGGAAGCATGCGCATGAAGCGGTCGAGCCGCTCGGCCTCGAAACCGTACGTCGCTGGCAGCTGCCACAAGAACGGCCCGATCTTCGCCCCGAGCGCCAGGAGGCCGCTCGCGAAGAAGTTCCCGAGCGCGCGCTCGCAGTTGCGCAGCTTCAGATTGTGTGTGATGAACCGGCCGCCTTTGATCGCGAACACGAAACCGCGATCGGGCACCTCCGTAGCCCAACGCGCGAATATGCTCGGTGACTTGAGACTGTAGAACGTCCCGTTCAACTCGATGGAGTTGAAGCACCGACTCGCATATTCCAGCCAACGCGCTTTCGTGAGTTGCGCGGGGTAAAACGCACCGCGCCAGCGCGGATAGTCGTAGCCGCTGATGCCGACGTATGATCGGCGCAGGTTTCGTCCCCGTGCGTCTATTCAGGCCGCGGCGCGTGAGATGTCGTTTGCGACATCACGAGCCTGAGCTGGGTGAGAAACGCGGCCGGTCCGGCGTTGTCGGGGAGGGCGTGCAGCGCGCGAAGGACGTCTTCCTCGCGCACGGCGAGGCCGGCGCTGATCGTGTTGGGATCGACGCCCACGCGTTCGAACTCCTTCAGCAGCTGCGCG
>QHUV01000724.1 GCA_003222065.1 Gemmatimonadota bacterium
AAAGTGCGCGCGCGCCCGACGACGCGGCGCCTGGCGTCCTCGTCGTCGAAGACGACGAGGCGGTCGCTCGCGTGCTCGGCATCATGCTGCGCCGTGATGGTCATACCGTGACCCTTGTTGCCTCGCTCAGTGAGGCTCGTAAGGCACTTGCCGAACATCGCCCATCGGTGATTCTGCTCGACATGAAGCTCCCCGACGGCAGCGGGCTCGAGCTCCTCGACCACCTCGCGGCGACTGCGGGTCTCGAGCAGGTGCCGGTCGTGGTACTCTCTGGGGTCGAGCCGATGTTCGATCATCGGACGCGCAGCGATCGGGTCGTCGAATGGCTCATCAAGCCATTCGCGGAGCGCGAGCTGTTGCGTGCGTTGCGCGTCGCCACCGGCGAAGACCCTAACGAGACACGGCGGCGCTCGGCATGAGGGCTGTCGGCTCGAGCTTGCGCTGTTGCGTCGTCGGCGTGAGTATCGCCCTCGGCGCGAGCGGTCGCCTAACCGGGCAGGCGGTCGTGTCCACGTGCTCGGCACCAAGCGCGGAAGTCGTTCGCCTGGCTGACGAAGGGTGGCTCGCGATGCACTCGTCGCAGATCGCGAAAGCCGACTCCGATTTTCGTGCCGCCCTCGTTCGCTGCCCACGATACCCGAGTGCGCTCGTCGGTGTAGGGTACGTCGCGATGCGAACGGGGAAAGACGCCGCCGCCGTCACCAACTTCGATCGTGCGCTAACGGTCCAACCGGCGAATTACGACGCGCTCGTCGGACTCGGGATGCTCGCGTATCGCCGCGGTGATCTCTCGACGAGCTGGCGCCGCTTCGCCTCGGCGCTCGCCGCCGTACCCGGCGATTCGCTGAGCCTCGGATATCTCGGCAAGATTCCTGGTGTGCTCGACAGCTTGAAATTCCCGCCGCGGCCACGGCCGACCCGAACAACGGTCGCGGCGCGCACCGGCATTCGCATCTTCGAGGTGCCGGACAATGCGAACGGGTGGAAACCGCTCTGGGTGAAAGCAGTGAACGTCGGCGCCGCTCTGCCGGGGAAACATCCCTCCGAGTTTCCGCCTGACGACGGCACGTACGAACGGTGGATCGAGCTCGTGGCGCGCATGAATGCGAACGCGTTACGTGTCTACACAATTCACCCCCCGCACTTCTATCGTGCGTTGGCGCGTTGGAACGCGGCGCACCCGGCGAGCCCGATGTGGCTCATCCACGGCGTTTGGACCGAACCGCCGCCGGGGAAAAAGGAAGAGAAGTATGGCGACACGTCGTGGAGCACGGCATTTCTCGCCGAAATGCGACGTGTTGTGGACTTGCTGCACGGGAACGCGGTGATACCAACGCGCACCGGCCACGCCTCCGGCATTTACACCGCCGACGTGTCACGCTGGACCCTCGCGTACATCATCGGCCGGGAGTGGGAGCCCTATTCAGTCGTCGAATTCGCGAGCAAGCACCCCTTGCAAACGGCCTTCAGGGGCAAATACCTAACGATGCAGGGCGGCAACGCCGTCGACACGTGGTTGGCGACGGTGGCGGAGGCGATGATCGGCTACGAGATGGACGTTTACAACGAGCAGCGGCCCCTCGCGTACGCGAATTGGCCGACGCTCGATCCGCTCATCCATCCCACGGAAAGTACGCTCGCGCAAGAGGACTCGATCCGCCGGATACGGTCACCGGAGGGCCCGAGCAATTACTTCGGCTACCTGCGTGACCTCGTCCGGCACTTCGGCTCGATGCCCCTCGTCATCTCCGAGTATGGCGTACCATCGTCGCGGGGAGTCGCGCATGTCCAGCCGCAGGGATGGAGCCACGGTGGACACTCCGAGAAGGAACAGGCCGAGATCAACGCCAGGCTGACGCGCGAGATCTACGAGGCAGGCGCCGCGGGCGCCGGACTGTTCTCCCTGATAGACGAATGGTTCAAGAAGAACTGGACCGTCATCGATTTCGAGATTCCCGTCGAGCGCAACCGCCTCTGGCTCAATCCGCTCGACGCTGAGCAGAACTATGGCGTCGTCGCGATGCGCCCGGGTCGAAGGGACTCGGCCATCACGATTGACGGAAACGGCGACGACTGGAGCGGACGGCCCATCCTGTATCAGGGCGATGAGGACCAACGGGTTCCGCGTGCGTTGCGACTTCGCTCGTTCTCGGTCGCCAGCGACGAAGCCTACGTCTACCTGCGACTGGTCGTCGGCGCGATCGACTGGAAGCGCGCCCATTATCTCATCGGCATCGATACGTACGCGCCAGCCCTCGGCGACGCAGTGCTCCCAGTGACGCGTGCGCGCTCACCAGTCGGACTCGAGTTCGTTCTCGATCTCCGTGGCCCGGCCGACGCCAATCTCCTCGTCGACCATCCGTACAGCCTTTATCGCGACGAACCGATCCTCGGCAGCAAACCGCTTGCTGTTCAACAAGTCTATAACCGGCCATTTCGCTCGCTCGCCAACGCGGCTGGGCAATACGATACGGTCCTTGTCGTCACCAATCGCCGCCGCATCGGACGGGACGGCACCCTCTACCCGTCGCTCGCCGTCGATCGCAGCCGCCTCGTCTTCGCGCGACAGCGCGAGACCAGCCTCGCCGACTGGTACGCCAACAGCCTGACCGGAATCATCGAGGCGCGAATCC
>QHUV01000249.1 GCA_003222065.1 Gemmatimonadota bacterium
GACGGGCGTCCCGTTCAGCCAGCGAAACGCGTCGTCCGCGTACTCCATGGCGCCCTCAAAGGCAAACGGCCGCGCGTGCGCCTGCCACCCGGTGAGTGCTGGCGTTAGGCCGTCGGCGACGTCCGGGCTCGTGTAGAGAAAGCACCCGCCAGGCCCCCCGCACAGCCACTTCAAGACGCCGCCGGTCAAGAAGTCGACGCCCAGCTGGCGCACGTCCACGGGCATGACGCCGACCGAATGAAACGCGTCGAGTGAGACCAGGGCGCCGGCATCGTGCGCCCGCCGGCAAATGGCGTCGGCATCCATGATGAACGCCGACCGAAAGAGCACGTGTGAGATCGCGACGAGTCGTGTACGCTCATCGATCGCGCCGAGCAATCGGCCCGTGTCGATGGTTACGCCGTCCTCGGTCGGCACGACGACGACGCGCGCGCCTAACCGCGTCGCCAACCGATCATACACGTACCGGACGGACGGAAAGTCGAGCTCCGTCATGACGATCGTGTCGCGCGGTGGCGTGTAGTCGAGCGCCGACAGCACAGTCGCTTGGCCGATTGTGACGTTAGGCACCATCACCACTTCGCCCGACGCCGCGCCAATGAGCGGCGCGATCTCGTTGCCGACCTCCACCGGTTTCCTCCACCACCCCTCGGCCCCGGCCCAGGCCCGAACTCCGAGCTCCGCCCATTCGTCGACATACTCGGCGAGACGATCCGGGACGCCGCGCGGCATCGCGCCTAACGAGTTCGAGACGAGATACGTCGTCCGATCGAGAATCGGAAACTCGGCGCGAAAGGCCAGCAGTGGATCGGCCATCAGTCCCCTGCCGGATCCGCGACCGCCGCTGTCCGCCGCGAACGCGCCGCGAAGTAGAATACCGCCGCGAGCGCCGCCACCGATAACACAGCGATCCACTCATCGAGCTGCAGTTTCGTCAGAAAGGCAACGATCACCACCAACGCAAGCCATGGAACCACTCCCGCGCCCGGTACGCGAAATGGAATACCACCCGTGCGTACGTCGCGACGGCGCAGCTCGACCGTCGCGAGACAACAGGCAACGTACACGAGCAGCACCGAGCCGTTGGCGATGATAGCGAGGCGTTCGAAGCTTCCTGTCGCTGCCAGGATGGCCACGAGCACCGTTTGAATCGCGATCGCGCGATGCGGCGTACGAAACCGCGGGTGGACGGACGCAACGCCGCGCGGAAGAAATCCGTCGCGAGCGAAGGCAAACAACATCCGAGGTAAAGCGAGCGTGACCCCGCTGACATATCCAAACATGCTCACCGTCGAGCCGACGAGAATCAGCGTCCGGCCCCAGCCGCCGAACGCCACGCCTGCTGCATCAGCGACCGGTGTCTTCGCCGCGGCGAGGTCGGCACCGAGCAAACCCTGTGAAACGACTTGCACGGCGACATACAGCAGCGCCACGAACCCAATAGCTATCAGTACGGCATGCGGCACCGTACGCGCCGGATCCTTCACCTCACCGCTCGGCACCAGCGCCGCTTCGACGCCGAGGAACGCGAAGATGAGGACCATCGAGGCTCGGCCAACGGCGCCCGCCGACGGCGCGTATTCCCAAGATAGATTCGCTCGTCGCATCGCGAAGGCGCCGACAGTGATGAGCAATGCCAGGGGTAAGAGCTTCGCGACTGTTGCGATCGCGTTGAATCGACTGGCGTCCCGGACGCCCCGCACGTTCAACACCGCAAGCGCCGCCAGAATGACAAGCATCACCGTCCCCTTCGCGAAGGGCGAAGAGAGCCAAGGCAGCAGCGCGGCAAGCGAATCGGCCAGGAAGCTCGTGACGGCCGCAAACGCCGCGGTGATGCCGGCCCAAAGCAGGACGCCGCTGATGAATCCGACGAAGGGACCGAACGCAACTTCCACATATGCGTACGGTCCCCCCGTCGACGCCACGCGGCTTCCCGCCTCGGCGAAGCAAAGCACGATGAGCCCCATCGCGATTGCACAGAGCAAGTACGCCAGCGGCGCGGCGGCGCCAAGCGTCGCGGCCACGCTCGACGGGAGACGAAAAATCCCCGCGCCGACCGTGATGTTCACGATCCCCGCTGCCAAGCCCCATGTTCCGAGCGCGCGAATCAGGGACGCGTCGCGCGCAAGCTCGTGCTCGTCTCGTCTTTTCTTGTCGCGCATTGCCTTCAACTCTAGGACGCGCCGCGAGCGTGCGCCACCATCGCTAATCTCCTGGTGATCGCGAGCTGCCCCGTTGACGCGAACCGCCGGTTACGCGTCATCTTTCTGGGCAGATTCGCGAGATGGCGCGGATCTTTCGCCGTTTCACGAGACCTCGAAAGGAGCAATTGGAATGAACGCCTACTCTCGTGCTGCCCTGCTCTCGGTGTCCTTACTCACGCTGGTCTTGCGCGCGCCGGTGAGTCGCGCACAAGCCGTATCGTCTTCCCCGCCGCCCGTCACAACGAACGTGACCCAACAGGTCGGACCGACTCCTGCCGCACTTTCCGTCGCCGTGCATGCGCCGCTGCCGGCAGCGACGTCAGTACAGTCACGCGGGAACGCCGGCCTCGGTCAGTCGGAAGCGATGATGATCGTCGGCGGCGCCGCCATCCTCGTCGGAGCAATCGTCGGCGGCAACGCCGGCGACGTTTTCATGATTGGCGGCGCGGTCGTTGGGCTGTACGGGTTGTACAAGTTCCTGCAATAGTTCTGACGATGGGCAAAACGACTGGTGGTGGCAGCGGCAAGCGCGTCGCACTCGTACTCGGTGGCGGCGGCATGAAAGGCTTCGCGCATATCGGCGTTCTGCGCGCGCTCGACGAGCGCGGAATAAAACCGAGTGTGTACGCCGGTACGAGCATAGGCGCGCTCATCGCCGCTGCCGCCGTCGGTCGCATGCCGGTCGAGGAAATGGCGCGCCGGGCGGAAAGCCTTCGACGCCGTGACCTCTTTCGGATCAATCACTTCGGGATGCTGCTCGAGCGAATGCGGTCTCCGGCGATCTACATGGAGGAGCCGCTTCGCGATTTGTGTCGCAGCATCGTGCCGCCGCAACGCTTCAGCGATCTCGGCGCGCCGCTGCTCGTGAACACCGTCGACATCACCCGCGGCACGCAACTCGTCTGGGGAATGCCGGGGCTGCGTGACGTCTGGGTGCAGGACGCGGTCTATGCGTCCTGCGCACTGCCGGGTTTCTTCCCCCCTGGCGAGGTGGGCACGCGGCTTTGCGTCGACGGCGGCGTGATTGACAACCTCCCAGTCGGTCCCGCGTCGCTCAACGCGGACGTCGTGATCGCCGTGGATGTCGGCAGCTCGGATCTCTTACCGACGAATGACATCGTCACGCAAGGGTTCGCGTCCATCTACATGCGCGCCGCGACGACGATGATGCACGCGCTGCAACAGTATCCGCTGATACGCTGGGACGGTCCGCCGATGTTGTTGATCCGGCCGAAGCTCGGCCAGGACTGGCTCAGCTTCAGCAACGCCGCGGCAAGCATCGACGAGGGCTATCGCAAGGCCTCACTGGCGCTTCAGGATTTTGACGCTGTGCTCGAGCAGCCGGGCGGGGTTTTTCCGCGACGGCGTGTGTCGATCGATGTCGATCGCGACAAGTGCATCGGCTGCGGTCTCTGTGTTGCCTTGGCGCCCGCGGTCATGGGAATGGACCAAAGCGGGAAGGCCTTCGCGCGCTCGCCCACCGCTGACTGGTCGACTGCGGACGGCGAGTTCGTGCACCATTGCCCGACCTGCGCGATCGACATCCAGAAGATCGAACGCCTAACGCCGTCCTCGTCGAACCCCGCCCAGCGCGGACCCAGCGAAGCCGACGCCGCGTAGTCCAGCGATAGCGAGCCTCTCGTAGGCGGACACCGCGTCCCGCAGCTCCGCGATCTTCACATGCTCATCGTCCCGGTGCGCTGTATGAATCGATCCCGGACCAAACAGGTGTGGCCGCCCCCAATTCGACAGCTCGGGGATGTCCGTCGCGTAGGCAGCAACTGACGTCGGAAAGCCCGGAAGGACGCCAAGTCGAACCGCCTGTACGGTTGGCCCCTGTTCGACCGAGGCGCGGTCTCCTATGCATTGCTCGATCAAACGCCACACCTCACGCGCCGGGCCAACGAGGCGAATCATCAACCGCGCCTCCGCGGACGGCGCGAGGACGTTGTCGGCGACGCCGCCGGCGAGACTGCCGATGTTGACCGTCGTTTCACCGAGCAGCGGATCGCTCGGCAGCGCGAGCGCATCGAGCTCGGTGAGGAGCTTCACGAGCTCGCGGGTAGCGGAGCGGCCCAGATGCGGATATGCCGAATGCGCGGCTTGGCCCGTAACGCGAACAACCGCGCGCATCGCGCCCTTCGTGCCGACCGCCAGCGTGCTCTCCGTCGGCTCGCCGTTGATGAGTATTCGTGAATCAGACGGCGCGTCGCCGAACAGCGTTCGCGCGAATTCGTTGGCGGCGTGCGCCCCGTCGTGCGCCGTCTCTTCGCCGACGACGAAGAGCAGGCCGACAGGGACGTCGCGCTCGCGCAGTCGCTCGGCGGCGCAGATCATCGCCGCGGCGATTCCTTTCGCGTCGCAGGCGCCGCGCCCCCGCAGCGAATCCCCGTCGATGCGCGGCGGAATGAACGGCGGTACGGTGTCCAGGTGAGTCGAGAGGGTGACCCGCGGAATGCGCGCCACCTCGCCAGCCGGCGTCGCGAACACGTCGTCTCGAGCGGGCGAGACCGGGATGCGCTGCACGGACCACTCCCGACCAGCCAGGAAGCCATGCATCCAATCGACCACGGCTTCCTCACGTCCGCTCGTCGATTCGATTTCCATCAACCGCGCGGCGAGATCGAGCGGATCGATGACGTCGAGGTCTGACATCGCGCGCAATCTAGCACCGTCGCTCGCAGCGTCGCGCTAGATTGCGTCTCAGCCTGTCGTCTAGTCGCGTACCGACGGCAGTGGCTCCGTCCGAAACCTCGAAGCGGCCAGCATGGCCGTAGCGAGAGAGAACAATGTCCTCCACCAACTCCTTCGGCAGCCGCGCGACGCTAAACGTCGGCGGCCAGCGGTTCACCATTTACCGTCTCGACGCGATCGTGAAGCTCGGCGGCAACGCACAGCGGATCAACCCGCTGCAGCCCGTAGATCTCGTCATCGATCACTCGGTGCAAGTCGATGAATACGGTACCGATGCCGCGTATCTCATCAACACCGGACTGGAGGTCGACCGCAACAAGGAACGGTACGTCTTCCTGCGCTGGGGCCAGGACGCCTTTCGAAATTTTCGGGTTGTCCCGCCCGGCACTGGCATCTGTCACCAGGTGAATCTCGAGTACCTCGCGAAAACCGTCTTCACGTCAGAGGAAAACGGAGAGACGGTCGCGTATCCGGATTCGCTCGTCGGTACGGATTCGCATACGACGATGGTGAATGGCCTTGGTGTGCTGGGCTGGGGTGTCGGCGGCATCGAGGCAGAGGCCGCGATGCTCGGCCAACCGGTCTCGATGCTCATTCCCGAAGTGGTCGGCTTCCAGCTGCATGGACGTCTTCCCGCCGGCGCAACGGCGACCGATCTCGTCCTCACCGTCACGCAGATGCTTCGCCAGAAGAAGGTCGTCGGGAAATTCGTCGAGTTCTACGGCACCGGCCTAACGGGGCTGCCGCTCGCCGATCGCGCGACGATCGCTAATATGGCGCCCGAGTATGGCGCGACGATGGGGTTCTTCCCGGTTGATGAGGAAACGCTCAAGTATCTCCGCATGACCGGCCGGCCCGAGCCGCACGTCAAGCTTGTCGAGGCCTACACCAAGGAGCAGGGACTCTTTCGCATCGACTCGACGCCCGATCCCGTATTCAGCGATATGCTCGAGCTGGATCTTGGTACTGTCGAGCCCAGTTTGGCAGGGCCCAAACGCCCGCAGGATCGCGTTCCGCTGCGGAACGCGAAGCAGATGTATCGGGACGCCTTGCAAGCGGATCTCGCCAAGATCGGTTCGCCGGCAGCGGCTGCCGACGCCAAGCGCGCGTCACGGCAAGGTGGATCATCGGCGTCGTCAGGCACCGCGGTGCTCGTTGCGAACGACGAGGTGGCCGCGGAGCAGGCCGGCGTGAAGGTAGCGTACAAAGGCGAGACCTTTACGCTCCGTCATGGCGCGGTCGTCATCGCCGCGATCACGAGCTGTACCAACACATCCAATCCAGCCGTGATGCTGGCCGCGGGTATGCTTGCGAGAAACGCGGTCAAGCGTGGCCTTACGGTGAAGCCGTGGGTAAAAACATCGACCGCGCCCGGCTCGCGCGTCGTCACCGAGTATTACAAAGCGGCCGGTCTCCTCGAGTACTTGGACAAGCTTGGCTTTCAGATCGTCGGCTATGGCTGCACGACCTGTATCGGGAACTCCGGCCCCCTGCCCGATCCGATTGCCAAAGCGATCGAAGACCAAAAGCTTGTCACCGCCGCCGTGCTGTCGGGCAACCGAAACTTCGAGGGCCGCGTCAATCCGCTTACCCGGTTCAATTACCTCGCCTCGCCGCCGCTCGTCGTCGCGTACGCCCTTGCCGGCCGCATGGACATCGACCTCACCAAGGAGCCGTTAGGCATCGGCAGCGATGGGCCGGTCTTCCTTCGCGACATCTGGCCGTCGCCGCAGGAGGTGCAGGACGAGATCAATCGCAGCGTAAAAAGCGAGTTCTTCAAGACGCAATACGCCGACGTTTTCCGCGGCGACGAGTTCTGGCAAAAGCTCCAGGTGCCGCGCGGAGAGACCTTCGCATGGGATGAGCGCTCCACCTATGTCAAGAATCCGCCGTATTTCGACGACATGGATGTGGAACCGCCTGGCATTCGAACGATTACTGGCGCGCGCGCGCTCGCTCTGCTCGGCGACTCGATCACGACCGACCACATCTCGCCCGCCGGCAACATTCCCGTCGCGGGTCCCGCCGGCAAATGGCTGATCGCTCACGGCGTCGAGCGAAAGGATTTCAATTCCTATGGCGCTCGCCGCGGCAATCATGAGGTCATGATGCGCGGCACGTTCGCGAACATTCGGCTGCGCAACGAAATGGTGCCCGGTACCGAGGGCGGCTACACGACGACGCAACCGGGCGGTGCGCCGACGTTCATCTACGACGCGGCGATGGAGTATCAGAAGGCTGGCACCCCGCTCGTCGTCATCGCCGGCAAGGAATACGGCACCGGCTCGTCGCGCGATTGGGCGGCGAAAGGCACGATCCTTCTCGGCGTCCGCGCCGTGATTGCCGAATCGTTCGAGCGAATCCACCGATCGAATCTTGTCGGCATGGGCGTGCTCCCGCTCGAGTTTACCGATGGCGAGACGCGGCAATCGCTTGGCCTCACCGGGTTCGAGACCTACGACATCGTCGGGCTGGACGCTTCGTTGCGACCACGCGCGACGCTCGTCGTCCGCGCGAGAGATCAGAGCGACAGGAAGGAGTTCAAGGTGCTCGCCCGAATCGATACCCCTGAGGAAATGCAGTACTACCGGCATGCCGGCATTCTACCATACGTCTTGCGTCAGCTCGTCGGACGGCGATGATGGGTGTGGCCCCGCACAATTCCCGCTGCGTCTCGCGACCCGCTGCCACGCGCCGCCTGCTCGCGCGTGCGCGCGGGCGCGCGCTGCTCTTCGCCGTCGCCGGCTCGTGCCTAACGGCTGCCGCCGACGGCTGTTTCCTACGTAAGTACGTGTATCATCCCGTGCTCGTCGCGAACGCCATCGGCGATTCGACGACGACCATCTCCGGAACGCCTCTGCACGTCTACCGGAGCGACGAGTACGAGCTCTACGGACCGACACCCTTGTCGGTGAGCACGGCGGAACAACAGGTCAATCGCGCATACCGCGAGTTCGTGAAGCATTTTGGCGTTCAGCCGCCGCCGATGGCCATTGTCATAGCCGATAGCAGCTTTACGATAACACCGAGCGACGCGGCCGTGTTCGCGAAGCGGCGCATCCACACCTTCGTCTACGTTCGACCCCACAACCTCCGCGACGTCGAAGGCATCTCGCCCGATACGCCGGAAGATGAAATCTGGCCCGTGTCCCCGCGCGTAGCGCGGGAGCTCGTCACGGCGTATGTCGAGGCTCGACGAGGTGTCGCGCCCGTCGTCGAAACGACGACGCACGCCGGTGACTTTCACGCCGATCCATTGCCGTTTTGGTATCTCGACGCCGTCGTCGCGCTCCTCGGTGATCCGGGCGCTCCCGATCGCGTCATGGCGTACCTTCGCGATCACCTCGCCGATGCGCCATCGGTCGCGACGCTGCTCGATATGCGGCCGCCTAACGTGGGCGCGGTGGATACGGTCGCCGCGTCACGCGACCGGCGCATCATTGTCGGCGCCGCCGGCGTTGCGCTCACGCTCTTCCTCGTCGAGCGCGAAGGCCCGCGAGTCGTTGGAAAGCTGGGTGAGGTTTTTCTGGCCGGCGGCACGGCGCGCGACGTCGTGAATCAGGCGCGTCGGGTGCCCCAGAACGATCGTGAGCTCGAGCGGGTTTGGCGCACGTGGGTCCGCGAAGAGTATGGCCGCTGATCGAGCGGACGCCTACCGGCGCTTCAGCCGGTGGCGCGTTTCAGCGCCGTTCTCGCTTTCTCGCGCTCGCCCCAGCTCGGGGCAAGCTCTTTCGCCGCCGGCACACACCGCGATTGGGTGCTCGCTGCATTCGGAGCGCCCATCGGCAACCAGCCCATGATACATCGCGTGATCGCCGCGATCTCGTCGGCTTCCAGAAGCCCCGCGTTCCCACTCGACCCGCCGCCGAGCGCCCCGAGCGTCGTGCCCGGGCGCGGCGTCATCGATCCACCGAGTAGAGAAAGCAGCGAGTCGCGCGCAACCTTCCGGAACTGATCGCTCCGGACCTGACCGGTGTTTTGTTTGTGGTCGCCGCGATAGAACGCGTGCACGGATCCCTCGACGCTCTTCACGAGCTGGTCGAGGACGTCATCCAATTGCTGCGCAACCTGCGATGGAATCATGCCGGTTCTCCTCTATCGACGGCGCCTCCAAGAACGCCATTCCACTGAGGACTGTGCAGCAGTCGAAGTCGTCACCCAAAGAAAACGCCCCGCCGCAGTCTGGCGGCGGGGCGATTCTCCTACTCCCAGCTCGTAAGCCTATGGATTTTTCACGTCCACAGTGTGCCCGATGATGCCACCCAGGATCCCGCCCGCCGCGGCGCCAATGATCGCGCCCTTGAGCTTGTCTCGACTCGTTGTCGCGCCAAGCACCGCGCCCGCTGCGGCGCCGATGACCGCATCACGCTTGGTATTTCGAACCGGCTCCGCCGGCTGCCGCGAATACGTACCGGACGAGCCCGAGGACCGCGATACACCGCTCGAGCTGCGCCGAGCGGTTGTCGTCGCCGGATACGGCGATCGCGCTACCGTCTGGATCTGCTGCGGATAGCCATACGGGACGTTGGCGTTCGGATAGGCGTAAGGGTTGTACCCTTGCTCCGTCGGCGACATGACTTGCTGCGGCTGATACGCCTGTGCCTGCGAGGCAAGCGCCAGGTCGTTCTTCAGCGCATCATCTGACTACCCACTATGTCCAGCTGGGCGACGTCCGATGTCCCCAAGATTGGACTGCATGCCCGAGTGAACCAAAAGGAGGAGTCTCGACTTTCTTGTCATTCCAAGTGCTGACAACTGACCACAGATCGAGCATTTTGAATAGTCTTCATCAGGAGCAGCGATGACCAACCGTGCCGTTCCTCGTTTGATGCAGTTCCTGCTCGCGCTTGCGATCGCTCGGCCAATCGCACTCGCGAGCGCACAGCAACCGGCAGCGCCGCAGGCTGCTCCCACGCCCGATGTTGGCTCAATCGCGCCAGACTTCGCTGTCACCGGTGCAACACGATTCGGTCTTCTCCGCGACTCAGTTCGCCTATCTGACTTCCGCGGCCAGACGGTGGTGCTCGCTTTCTTCTTTCAGGCGCGGACCAAGGGCTGAACGATCCAAATGGAGGCGTACCGTGATCAGTACGCCACACTGTTCAACGGCGGGAAGAAGGTCGTCCTCCTCGGCGTCAGCGTCGATCCCGACACGATGCTCGCAAATTGGGCCCGGGAGTCCAGCTTCCCCGTCCTCTTCGGCAGCGACCCCGACCAAAAGGTTGGAAAGCTCTACGGCTCGACGCGCGGCAAACTCGACACGCGCAATCTCTTCGTGATCGGTCCGGACGGCCGCATCACCTTTAAGCAGGTGCCCGTCAACGTGCTCTCACAGGAAGCGTACGCGGAGCTCGGCAAAGCGATCGCGCGCACCGTCGGCGGTGGCACCGCCGAAAAGGAGAAATAGCGATTCGCGTCTCGCCGCACGAGGCGGGCATCAGGTTACGCGACAACCGCCGGTGCGTCTCCCACCGGCGGTTTTGCCTTTCTCGCACGTGCCTATCGCGTTTTCCTCGAGCTCCGTGTCGAATTCCCGCGACCTGCTGAAACAGCTCTACGAAGCGGCGGTGGCTGGGGCCGCGACTGGGCCCGTCACCAAGCGAGCCGTCGAGGCACTGGGAATTCCGCGCGATCGGCGCGTCTGGTTGCTCTCCTTCGGGAAAGCGGCGCACGACATGGCCGCCGCCGCGGCCGCGTCGCTGCAGCGATCGCTCAATCAGGTCGTCGGCGGTCTGATCGTCGCACCTAACGACGCCCCGCCGCCATATGGAACGATCGCCGTCATGGCCGGGGATCATCCGGTGCCCGGGCCGCGGTCGTTCGCCGCGGCTCAACGCATCAGCGAGATCGCGGCCCGCATGAAGAGTGGAGATGTCGCGCTCGTGCTCGTGAGCGGCGGCGCGACGAGTCTCATCGCCGGCCCGCTTCGGGGCATGAGTGAGTCCGAGCTCACGCGCGTGTTCGAACTTCTCCTCGCCTCCGGACTGGACATTGGCGCCGTGAACGCGGTCCGCCGGCGCTTCGCGCGCTGGGGGGGTGGCCGACTGGCCCTCGCCATCTCGCCCGCGGCGGCACACTGCCTCGCCGTGTCGGACGTGCCCGGCGATGATCTCGCCACGATCGGATCCGGCCCCAGCGTGCCCGATCCTTCTACTGCCGACGAGGTCATCGACATTCTCGAGGAGGCGAAGCTGTTCGACCGATTGCCGACGTCCTTTCGCACGTACGCGACCGACGTCTCTCGCGGCGCTGAGCCGGAGACACCCAAAGGAGGTCATCCGGCGTTCGCGCACGGCACCGCGCGTGTGATCGCCAACAATCGTGGGGCGCTCGATGCCGCTGCGGAAAAAGCGCGCTCGTTAGGCGCTGCGGCGGTATACGTCGTCGACGCGCCACTCATCGGCGAAGCGGCGTCTGCTGGTGAGGCGATCGCGCGCTGGTTGCTCGACCTGCGCGCGAAAAGCTCACTTCCATCCGGGGCGCACGCGCCGCGTATCGCCATCTGGGGCGGCGAAACAACCGTGACGTTGCGCTCATCATCGGTGCGCCGGGGCACCACGCCGACGCCTCCACCTCCCGGCGGCCGTTGTCAGGAGCTGGCACTCGCCGCCGCTCGCGTGCTGCACGACGCCGGTGAGCGA
>QHUV01000250.1 GCA_003222065.1 Gemmatimonadota bacterium
TGGCGATATTCGATACTCGTCGTCATTGTCGGCGCGCTGTTTCTCGTCGTTGGGGCCGTGCTCAACGGGCGCTACGTGCGCGAGATGTTTGTGAACCGCGGGCCACTGCGGCGTCGCGACCAGCCGCAGCACGCGGAGTTGGCAACTGGAGACGCGAGCGAAATCGAGCAGGAACGTCTCATCGCGAGCGATTCGGGCACCCTATCGAGCACGGGCGCCGCGTGGGACGGCGTCGACCGCCGCAAGACTCCGCGCGACGGGAACCGCAAACCGCGGCGCAGGGACGCGTCCTCGGACGACCCCATGGCCCCTGATACATAACCCCTAGCCTTTTCCGCGCTGTATCTTCCGTGCATGTCAGAGATACTGCCGCGCATTCGCGCGACGACCATTCTTGCGGTTCGTAGGAACGGGAAGGTAGCGCTAGGAGGGGATGGCCAGGTCACCGTCGGTGAGACGGTGATGAAGTCAAACGCTCATAAGGTGCGTGCCATCCGAGGTGGAAAGCTTCTCGCCGGATTCGCCGGTTCGGCAGCCGACGGGATGCGCCTTTTCGAAAAGTTCGAGGAGAAGCTCGAGCGATATCCCGAGAACATGCCCCGCGCCGCGGTCGAGCTGGCGAAGGACTGGCGTAGCGACCGCGTCCTTCGGCGGCTCGAGGCGCTCCTTGTCGTTGTCGACCGGGACCATGGGTTCGTCATCTCCGGTACGGGCGAATTGATCGAGCCTGACGACGGTGTACTCGCGATCGGTTCCGGCGGTGCATACGCGCTGGCCGCGGCTCGCGCGCTCATCACGAACACCGATCTCGAGCCAAAGCAGATCGTCGAGCGGAGTCTACGAATCGCCGGCGAGATTTGCGTGTATACCAACACCAATGTCACGGTGCTTGAAGCGTAATGCCTTCAAACCGCACCGAACAAACCCTCGCCCGACTCGCCGATCTGACGCCAAAGCAGATCGTCGCCGAGCTCGATCGCTATATCGTCGGGCAGGCGGACGCGAAGAAGGCGGTCGCGATCGCGTTGCGTAATCGGTGGCGTCGTCAGCGCGCACCAGAATCGATTCGCGAGGAGATCAGTCCCAACAACATCATTCTCATCGGTCCCACAGGGGTGGGAAAGACAGAGATCGCGCGACGGCTGGCAAAGCTCGCCGGCGCCCCATTCATCAAGGTCGAGGCGTCGAAGTTCACCGAGGTCGGATACGTCGGGCGAGATGTGGAAGGGATGGTTCGCGATCTCGTGGAGAGCGCGATCGACATGGTGCGTGGCGAACGTGAGGCCGAAGTCGAGGACCTCGCGAACGAGCGTGTCGACGACCGGCTGCTCGATCTCCTGTTGCCCCCGCCACCGAAGTCGCCCGACGGCGCGCGGAAAGAAGTGTTGGAGTCGAACGGAAGCGAGGAGACTGATGACACGTTAGGCGTGTTCGTCGTCTCCGGAAGCGGAGCGGTGACCAAGGAGCGCACCGATCCCGGTACGGAGCGCTATCAGCGGACCCGTGAGAAATTGCGGCAGCTTCTGCTCGACGGTCAGCTGGAGACACGAGAGGTCGAGGTCGAAGTGCCGGCGACGGCTCCGATGTTCGACATGTTCGCGTCGCAAGGTGCGCCAGAGGGAATGGAGAACTTCACGGAGATGCTTCAAGGCATGCTCCCGAAGCGCACGAAGAAGCGAACGGTGAAGGTGAGCGAGGCGCGACGTGTGCTATTCGAGCAGGAGCTCGAAAAGCTCATCGACCTGGAAGACGTCACCGCTGACGCCCTCGAGCGCGTGGAGAAGTTGGGCATCATCTTCCTCGACGAGATCGACAAGATCGCCGGTGAACGGTCGCAGATGGGCGGACCTGACGTCTCGCGGGAGGGTGTGCAGCGTGACCTGCTGCCGATCGTCGAAGGATCGAACGTCCAGACGAAGTACGGGATGGTGAAGACGGACCACGTCCTCTTCATCGCCGCCGGCGCATTTCACGTGTCGAAGCCGAGCGATCTCATTCCCGAGCTGCAAGGCCGTTTTCCGATACGCGTTGAACTGAAGCCCCTCACCGAGAGGGACTTTGTTCGCATCATGACCGAGCCGGAGAACGCGCTTACCAAACAATACGCGGCCTTGGTCAGCGCCGACGGCGCGTCGCTCGACTTTACGGAGGAGGGGATTCGCGAGATCGCGCGCCTCGCGGCGCAGGTGAACGAGCGGATGGAGAACATCGGCGCGCGGCGGCTGCACACGGTGATGACGACGTTGCTCGAGGAAGTGCTCTACGCGCTCCCGGACGGCACCATCGGTCGTGTCGTTGTCGATCCAGAAATGGTCCGCGAGCGACTCAAGTCGATCGCGGAAGACGAAGACCTTCGGAAATACATTCTCTAACGAGCGGGCTCCTTCTAAGTAATCGCGAAAGCTGACGCTTACGCGAAAACAAGAAAGCTCGGCAGGCGTACCTGCCGAGCTTTCCTGTCCCTCCCCAGGGACCCCTCTCACCTGCACCCGCAACCTGCAGACGGCATTTACACCAGCTTGAGCGCCGCGCGCTTGGAGCGATACCGCGCTGAGCTCGCGCTCAGGCGCTTCGACGCCGCGGCAAAGATTCGCGCCGATGCACGAAGCGAAGAAGTCGCTTCGGCGAGACGGTCGCCGCTGTCGCCTAGCGTGCGCAGCTGCGCTTCCAAATCGGCGAAGGCATTCGTCGAACGGTTGTTAGTGAAGTTGAACATAAGACCTCCTCCCGCGACGTCGCGGTCAGTAGGAAACGCGAAAGGCATCTCGCTGAAGTCGTGATGCGGGCGCTCAGCGTAGATGCCTTGGGAGAGGTCTTGGCACACCAGGGCGGTCGATCTCGCGATCGGACCGGCCAGAGTGGCTCGGCTCACCTTCGGCAACCGGACGACGTCGTCGGGCGATTTGCCCTTCGACGTTCCTGGCTTTGCGGCCCCGCCTCGCGACGGGTGTGCTAGTATCGAGTGAGGGTCTTTCAGTTTGGCCTGCTATAAAGCAACGCGTGGGCCGCGGTCGGCGGCACGCGTAACTTGCAGCCGGCGCGGTACTTCCGGTACACTGCCAACAAACGTGACGGTGGAAAGTTCTTGCAGACCGCATGACCTCTTGAATGTTGCGAGAGCTGTTGCTCACGTGTTGCGCGCGCGCAGCACGTGAGCAACAGCTCTGGCTCGCTCGCTGGCGCTCGCGACACGCCCATTTGAAGTCGCTCGCGCAAGCGCTCGCTCCTGCTCCCCTCGCCTGTTACGCTTCAGCCTCCACGCTCAACGCTCCACGCCCGACGCAAATGGAACGCGACTTTCTTCAGATCCCCGACTTTAGCCGCGACGAGATCAACAGCCTGTTCGACATCGCTGACCGCATGAAGGCGGGCAAGTACAAGAAGCGCCCGCTCGAGGGGAAGTCGCTGGCGATGATCTTCATGAAGTCGTCCACGCGAACGCGTGTCTCGTTCGAGGTCGGGACCTATCAGCTGGGGGGACACGCGCTCTTTCTTTCGCCACGCGACGTGCAATTGGGCCGCGGTGAGCCGATCGCTGATACGGCGCGTGTCCTCTCTCGGTACGTCGACGGCATCATGATCCGTACGTTCGCGCACCAGGACATCGAGGAGCTCGCGAAGTACGCCTCCGTACCGGTGATCAACGGCCTCACCGACCTCGTGCACCCATGCCAGGTCCTCGCCGACCTGCTCACCGTTAGGCAACAGCTGGGCGACGTTGCCGAGCAGCGTTACGCCTGGATCGGTGACGGCAACAACATGGCGAACTCCTGGATCAACGCGGCGTACGTGTTCGGGTTCGACCTCACGCTCGCCTGTCCGGAAGGATACGAGCCGGCCGACCATCTCCTCGCGCGAGCCCTGAAGAAGGCGAGGGTGCGCGTCGTCAGAGATCCAATGGAAGCGGCCGATGGCGCGGACGTCGTGAACACCGACGTGTGGGCGTCGATGGGCCAGGAAGAGGAACAGAAAGATCGCGTGCGGGCGTTCGCGAATTACACGGTCGACGCGAAGCTCATGACGCGTGCGTCAAAGAAAGCGATCTTCCTTCACTGCCTGCCCGCGCATCGGGGTGAAGAAGTCGCCGCGGACGTCATCGACGGCCCGCGCAGCCGGGTGTGGGACGAGGCGGAGAACCGCCTGCACATTCAGAAGGCGATCATGGCCGCGTTGATGGGCGGCGAGTCGATCTGACGCCTTACGCCGTTCGCGTGACAGTCGCATAATGACTGCGCCGCTCGCGCACGAGCGCCCGCGCGCCCGTGGCAAGCGGAATAACGTTCTCGTTGCGGGGCATCCCGTGCTCGGCGAGCATCCGGCGCTCGGTCGCGCCGAGCCGCGCCAGCGCGGCGTCCGCCCACAGAGAAAATGCGCGGAGCACGCCGTTCTCCTCGCGAACGATTCCGGCTCGTTCGAGCTCGCCAACGGCAGTGGCCAGCTCACTCCGGGTGAACAGAGTGGTAGCGATGAGTGTCTCGATGGCGGCACAACCGCCCGACGCCGCCAATGCCTGCAGCGTCCGCGCGGTACCGTCAGGCAGACGCGAGACCCAGTCGTCGACGATGGCCTCGATCGCCGCACCTGTGTTCGCGCTTCGGCGCGCCGCGCGCGCGCATTCGACGAGAAACATCGGATGACCCCCGGCGGTGTTGAGTAAGTGCTCACGCTCGCGCTCGTGCGATCGCTCGCCGAGCAGCGCCTGGACGAGTGCCGTCGCGGACTCCCAATCAAGGCTGCGTACAGCGATGCGTTGGAGCCCGACCGGATCCGGGAGACAATACAACTCCTCCTCACGAAAAGCGCGAAAGCCAACCAACCACAAGACACGGCGATCGGCCGACCACCGAAAGAGGGCGCGCCAGAGGGGCCAGATCGACTCGTGCAGCCATTGCGCGTCGTCAATCATGATGACAAGGGGCGATTCATCGGTGAGCGCGGCGATGAGCTCGACGAGCGCGTCGAAGAGCATCGCGGGATGGTGAACAGCGTCTGGCGCGGCTTCACTATTTGCGAGCTGGCGCAGTGTCGCGTAGGCCCGCGGCTCGCATCCGATGGCCCCAGGCTCGCTGACCAGGAAGGCCACGAGATCGCGCATGAACGATTGCGCACCCACCGCGTGAATCGGATGCGCATT
>QHUV01000251.1 GCA_003222065.1 Gemmatimonadota bacterium
TCGGAGGTCGAGGCACTCAATGGCGCCGCTCGCGACGGAGTCGACGTCCGCATTCTTCTTCCGAGTCGCAATGACCACCCGTGGGTTTCGTTGCTCGCGCGCCGGTACTATCGCCGGCTCCTCACGAACGGCGTGCGGCTGTGGGAGTGGCAGGGGGAGATGATGCACGCCAAGACCAGCGTGATCGATGGCCGCTGGGTCCGCGTCGGCTCTACTGATTTCAATCCGCTTGGCGTGGCGATCAACTACGAGCTGGATGCGGTGATCGAGGATCCGGCGTTGGGAGAACAAGCAGAAGCGATGTTTTTGGCGGATTTGGAGAATTCGAAAGAGGTGGGGTTGAGAGGTGCGAGGGGGTAATTGGTTGTCATCCCGAGGAGCGTAGCGACGAGGGATCTGCACTTTCCGGCGTTTCCGGGAGCCAGGTCGCCGCCAGATCATCCCAGCCAGGATTCAGGCTGGTGATGAGTGCAGGCTTCTTCTGCCGACGCCACGCCTTGATCTCCTTTTCGCGCTCAATTGCACTCCTGACGTTCTGTGAAATCTCAAAGTAGACCAGGCGTGAAATCCGGTAACGTGCGGTGAATTCACAGTCGCCGTTCCGATGTTGGTCTAGCCGTCCGAGTAAGTCGTTGGTGACGCCAACGTAAAGGGTTCGCGAATGACTGCTCAGGATGTACACGTAGAACTGTCGCATGCAGTACAATCATGCTGCATAACATCCGCTCACGACATCGATTTCCTGCACTGGCAGCCAGCAAAGTGCAGATCCCTCGTCGCTGCGCTCCTCGGGATGACACCTGGGTTCCTGCGCTCCTCGGGATGACACGTGGGGTTCGCTCAGGATGACAAATGAGGCATAGGCGCCTGCTCCATCGACGGACCGATGACCGGCTCTAACCGACTAATGCTTCGCGCGTTCGTGCTCACCCTCAGCGCGACCGCCCCGCTTCGTGCGCAGAGTACCGCGCCGGCGCCTCATGTCTCCTTGTTCACCTGGGAAGACGCGGCGCTCGCCGGTGGCTTCATCGTTGGAACGTTCGCTCTGCGTCCCGTCGACAAGTACTTCGCGACACGACTTCAAAACAAGTACAACCAATCCAATCAGTTCTTGCAGAAGACGGCGGTCGGATTCCGGACGATCGCCGAGCCGGGTGCGTTCATCATCGGCGGCACGCTCTACATCGCCGGCCGCGTGTCCAAGCAACGCGACATGGCGGATCTTGGACTCCACGGCACTGAAGCCGTTGTCGTCGGCGGGGTCTTCGGCGGCGTCTTGAAAGATTTTTTCGGACGGGCGCGTCCGTTCGTGCATCCGCCGACCGACAGCACCGGCTTCGATCCGAACAATTGGCAGATCGGGCGTGGCGTGAAGGCCGGTGATTCGTATCGGTCCTTCCCGTCGGGACACACGGTTGCCGCGTTTGCGGCGGCGGCAGCGGTCGCCAATGAGACATCGCGCTGGTGGCCGCAGTGGAAGTGGGTAATCGCGCCGGCGATGTACGGCGGAGCCGGGTTGGTTGGTGTTTCGCGAATGTACAACAACCGTCACTGGGCCAGCGACGTGATGATGGGCGCGGCGATCGGCACCTTCGCGGGCAACAAGGTCGTGCGCTATCATCATCGAACCAATCCCACCAACAAGTTCGATAAGTGGCTACTCGGCACGTCGATCAATCCCGCGCCCAGCGGCGGATACTCGTTTTCCTGGTTGGTGGCGCCCGCGCCACGGTGACGGGTCGCGGGTTGACCGCGACGTGAAGCCCGGGATCGTCGTCATCGCCGCGCTCACGGGATCCGTCGCGGATCGCATACACAGCGTACAGGAACGATACGATCCGCGCATGGCGGCCGAGCTGCCGCCCCATCTGACGCTCATCGGCTCGTCAGGCATGGGTCCGATCTCGGTACGGACGTCAGCGGAGCTGCTGCGCGAAGCACTCATCCCGGTAGCACAATCAGTGGCGCCGCTGACATTGCGTTTCGACCCTCCGATGCAGTTCATGCAGAGCGACGTCGTCGTGCTGCCGACCGACGCGAACGGTCCGGTGCGCGCTCTTCACGAAGCGATGGCGGATCGCATCCGCGCCGCGCGAATCGTCACCGAGCGGCCGCGCTTCACCTTCACGCCCCACTGCACGCTGAACTTCTACCGTGAGCTCCCGTCGCGCGCGGTGCGCGAGCTCCTCGCGATGAGGTTCGAGGAGCCCGTGGTGGTCGACGCGATTCAGGTCTACCGGGCAACTAGGCCCATCGGTACGGAGCGGCTGTTTGCCTTACCACTGTTAGGCACGGTAGCCTAACGGTGCGTCACGTCCCAGCTCGCAGCGATTATCAGCCAGGAGTCAGCGGTGAGCTTGGGCATTCGGCATCGATGTGTCCGGTTCGAGATCGCGACGTCGACTGACCAGCCCAGCCCAGAGCGGTCAGTTTAGAGCGAACAGCCGTGAGCCTTCAAAGCGATGAGGAGCTGAGTCGGCTCATCGCTGTGAACTATCGGGATGATAGGTGAGCCGAAACCGGGATGATGGGTGAGCCCAAGAGTAGCGATTCTCATTCTCCGGGTAATGGGGGCTCTGCGCGCATCGCCCTCGTTGGCTGAAGGTAAGTGAGGTCAGAAGTGGTGTCCGGTGGGTGGGCTGATCAGCCCACCCACCGGACACGCGGCGTGAAGCGCTTCGTCGTCGGATCCAGTTCGCCTAACGCCAAGCGGTCGTAACTCACGGTCAGCAGATCCGTGGCCGTCTCGCTCACGAGCACGTATTCGCCCACGAGATTGCTCGAGAGAAAGATCAGCGCGTTGCGCCAGCGAATGGACCCCTGGAACATGACCCGCCGCACGTCACTCCCCTCGGGATACTGCACGCTCGGCAGCTGCCGCGGATACGCCCGCAGCGCCGGGGTGTAGAGCGTCGCGGGCGGTGCGTGCTCGGGCAAGCTCGCATGCGGCCGCGCGTCGTTGTACTCCCGGTGAAACGCATCGAACCGCTGCTGCTGCGCCCGCAACGAGGGCGCCCGCGGGGTCGTGGTCTCGGCCTTGAGTGTTTTATGAAACCGCTCATGCGCCCCATTCTCGGCCGGTCGGCCGGGCCGAATGTGCTCCGGGCGGATCCCGAGCCGCACCCACCAGAAGGCGAGCGCCCCCAAGCGGCCTAACGCGTTCGGTTGGGCAAAGGGGACGCCGTTGTCGGTCCGGAGCACCTCGGGCAGCCCATACTCCCGAAAGAGGCGCTCAAATGCCCCCCGGGCGGGGGCGACGCTCGTGCTGGCGAGGGCGCGACACCCCAGGAGATAGCGCGAGTACCGGTCGAGCACCGTCAGCGGGTAACACCACTGCCCACTCGTTAGGCGAAACTCGCCCTTGAAATCCGCGGTCCACACGACATTCGGGGCCGTCGCGGGGGTCTGGCCCGTCTCAAGCGGGGCGTGCGTGGCCCCGCGGCCGCGCCGCGCGGGGATGAGGCCCTCGCGCTTGAGCAGCTCCCCGATCGTGCTCGGGCTCGGCCACCGCGTGGTGGGATCCTGCTGCACCAGCTGGTCCCACAGCTTCTGGGGGCCATAGCGCGGATAACGCTGACGCAGGGCGATAATCCGCGCGGCGACCTGCGGCACCAACCGATGGCGCACCGTGCGGGGCGCGTGCGAGCGCTCCGCTAAGCCGGCCATCCCCTCGGCCCGCACCCGCGCCAGCCACTTCTGGCCGGTCTTCTCACTGATGCCAAATTGGGCGCAGATGTCGACGATGCGCTGCGTGCGATCGAGGCACGCCTGAATGAACTGCAGTCGCTCGCTCATTGGTGAACTCTCCTGCCACGGCATCGAGCACCTCCCGGAAGGTGCTCGAATGTGATGCCGCTCTTGGCCCCGGCTCACCGATCATGCCGGTTTGAGCTCACCTATCATCCCGGTTTGTACCCTGAGGGCTCGCCGCTTATGTCTCGCCGCTGGGCTGGTCCTCCACGTCGCGATCTTGATTCGGCGCACGTCTGCGTCCCGTTAAAGCGCACCACGTGCCTTGATCTCGAGGTATCGGTTCACCACCGCCGCCGTCATCCCGGCTGGCGATACATCCAAGACGGTGACGCCTGTCGCGCGCATTCGCTCCAGCGCCTCGGCGCGCGCCGCGATGAGCTCCTCGGCGGCCGCACTCGCGTAAAGCGCCTCCTGATCATGGGAAGTCGGAATCGCTGCCTCGTGCAGCGCATCGTTGCGCAGCGCGACGACGACGACGAGGTGGCGAGCCGCGCTGCGTGCGACATGCGCAATGAGCGCCCGAGAGGCGCGGACATCGATCACGTCGGTGAGAAAGACGACGAGCGCGCGTCGCCGCTGGCGAGTGGCCAGAAAGCGAAACGCTGCCGCGTAATCCGGTTCGGTGAGCGTCGCTTGCACCGGCACGAGTGCGTTGCGAACGGAACGCAGCGCGGCCTGGCCCCGCTGCGCGGGCACAAACGCTCGTACCTCGTCATCGAAGACCAGCACACCGACGCGGTCACCGGCGGTGGAGGCGACATCGGTGAGAACGAGCGCCGCGGATAGCGCGTGCTCGAAGCGCGTGAACGTACCGGCGAGCTGTGTCATCGATCGGCCGGCGTCGATGAGACAAAAGATGGTCTGCGACTGCTCGACGGTGAACTCGCGCGTGATTGTCTTGCCTCGGCGCGCCGTTGCCTTCCAATCGATGTGCCGCGGATCATCGCCGACCACGTATTCGCGTAGACTCGCGAAGCTCCTCCCTTCCCCTCGCTGCTTCAGCGCGCGAATTCCGGCCTCGTGCAGGCGGTGCTGTACGGCGAGCAGACGAAAGCGGCGCACGCTGGCGACCGATGGCGTAACGAGGATCGAATCGTCAGGCAGCCAACGCAGGCGCCGCGCAACGAGGCCGAGGCCCGTCCGGATGCGCACTGCCACCGGCCCAAGGGCGAAGCGACCGCGCACGGCGCCCGTGACCGGAGTCGTTAGGTGCGCCGACCCTCGCGCCGGCACGATGAGCTCG
>QHUV01000252.1 GCA_003222065.1 Gemmatimonadota bacterium
CCGCGATGTCCGATGGCACCGGACAACCTTCCCGATTCGTCTCCTTTCTTGACACCATGGTCTCACGTCGCTCGCGTAACGTGAGCAAAATCACTGGCGTCGGCTGACGCGGATTGCTATCTCCACCTCACGCGAAATCACCATCTGCTCACGAAAGCGGGTGATTCGCATACGCTGATTGACCGATGGTTGACCTGGCGCGCTCGCGGGACGCAGGACGTCCGGCCGGCGCATTCTGGAGATCTTTCGATGCGGAAACGTCTTCTTGGATTCCTTGGCGCGGCGCTCATTGCGTCCGCCGTAATTGCCGGCTGCACCGACCGTGCGCCCAGCGCACCGAACGCGCCGCTCTCGGCGACGGCGAGTCAACCATCGAACAGCTTACTCGGCGGTCTGGTTGGCGGCGTCGTCGGCGTACTTGGCAAATTGGTAAACATCGTCGTCTCGCTCGTTGCCCGTCCGGCCCCACTGCCACAGGACATCGTCTGGTCATTCAACGCCGGACCGGGCGGCGTCATTTCGGCGAATCGCGCGGCTGGTCTTTCCGTGGCGATCCCACCGGGCGCACTCTCGCAGAACGTGCGCATCACGGTCAGGGTGAAGGCCGGCAACGTTTACAACTACCAATTCGCCCCGGAAGGTTTGCAGTTCGCGAAACCCGTCCTCGTCACCCAAGACGTCTCCGACAACTCGCTCCTCGGTGGGTTGCTTGGCGGCCTTCTCGGCGGCAGCAGCCAGTCCGTTCGCGGTGCGTACTACGCTTCGCCAACGCTCCAGATCGATCCAAGCACGGGCAAGGCGACAGTCAATGAGCTCGAGCCGACGGTCAACGCCGCTGGCTATGTAAGCTTCCAGATCAAGCACTTCTCGGGCTACGTCGTCGCATCGTGTGACGGGGGTGGCTTTGGCGGATTCTAAATCGAGCGCCAGCATTCGACCGCGAGGCGACGACTACCGATGAAGGCTGCGCCGTCCGTCAAGAATGCGACTTCGGCCGCCGAGACCCCTGGGTCTCTGGCGGCCGAAGTGCTGCCCGGCAATGCGCTCGTCGCCGGTTTGCGCGCCGAGGCGGAGCACGCCGAGGCGGCAGGACATCGCGAGCTGGCGCGACGTCGGTACGAGAGCGCGCTTTATCTACTCCGCGGACCGATGCAGGCCGCGGACGCGTCGGTGATTCTTCGTCGCATTGGGCGCCTCTATTTCGACGAGGGCGACTTCGCCGCCGGCGTCGATTGCCTAACGGCCGCCCTTGCCACGGCCGAAGCGCTTGGCGACACAGCGCTCGTCGCGTACGCAAATAACGTCATGGCCATCGGCCATTGGCAGCGCGGAATGCTCCAGGAAGCCGAACAACTCTACGGAGCGGCATATCGTGCCGCCCGTGAGTGTGCCGACACCAAGCTTGCCGCCATGGTCGATCAAAACCTTGGCATCATCGCCAACATGCAGGGCGACCTTTCGCGCGCATTACGCCACTATGAGGCAAGCCTCGCTGGATATCGCGAGCTTGGTCTCGACGAGTTTATCGGTAAGCTCCTGGCGAACATGGGGCTCGCCTACGCCGACTTGGAACGCTGGGATGAAGCCGAACGGATCTATCAAGAGGCACTGGCAATCTGCGCCGCGTGCGGCGACGTCAGCACTGCCCTGATGGTCGAAGGCAACCGCGCCGAGGCTCAGATTGCGCGTGGATTTTTCACTGACGCTCGCCACGTCTGCGAGCGCGTGCTCCGCCGCGCGCAAGGACTGAATGACGCGCGTGCCGTCGCTGAAGCGCAAAAGCATCTCGGCGTCATCTCGCGTGAGGCGGGTCGAATGGAAGACGCCGAGCGATTCTTGCGGATCGCCTTTACATCGGCAACGGCGCGCGAAGATCTGCTCCTCGCCGCCGAAGTCGCTCGTGAGCAAGCGGAGTTGTATTCGGCCATGCATCGCGAGCGCGAGACGCTGCAGGCGCTCAACACCTCGCACCGACTGTTCAGCGAGCTCCGCGCCCAGCGCGATCTTGCCGACGTCGCTCGCCGCATGCGCGGCCTCGAGCAACGCTTCTACGACATCGTCAGCGCCTGGGCACGCTCGATCGAATCCAAGGACCCTTACACGCTCGGCCATTGCGAGCGCGTCGCCGACTATGCCTGCGCAATCCTGCGCGCGCTCGATCCGGACGTGAGCACGTTGTTCTGGTTCCGCATCGGCGCTCTGCTCCATGACGTCGGCAAGATCAACGTGCCGACGGACGTCTTGAACAAGCCCGGCAAGCTGACGCCCGAGGAACGGGCGCTCATGGAGGGCCACCCCGTTGCGGGCGTCGAGTTGCTCAAGGACGTCGAGTTTCCGTGGGACGTCCTGCCAATGGTTCGCAGCCATCACGAGCGGTGGGACGGCAAGGGCTATCCCGATCGCCTAACGGGCGAGGCTATTCCGCTGCACGCTCGCGTGCTTGCACTTGCTGACGTCTTCGATGCCTTAACGACTGACCGACCCTATCGACCGGCCTTCTCGCCGCAGGAGGCTCTGCGCATGATGCGCGAGGATTCCGGCGGGGCGTTCGATCCATCGCTCTTTCCTGTATTCGAGAAGGTTGTTCCGGGTTTCCAGGGCTTTGTGGCGGCCGTATCGGGCACGACGTCCCAGGTCAAACAGGCCGCCGCTTGACGTTCAACAAACTCTCATTCGGCCGCGTTTGTTACTTCCGTCCCATGGTGACACGCGTCACGGCCTAAACACGGTACTTCCGGTTATCTCCTGATGTGCCCGCTGTTTTGGTGCCGAAATTGGCTCGGTCGACGGAGCCGCTACCTGACCGACGGAGAGCCCTAAATGTTGAAGCGCCTGAGTCTCGCGCATCTCGCCCTTCTGACCGCCGCCGCGATTGTCATCGCGTGCGGTAGCGAGCAGGCGCTGCTCGTGTCGCCACGTATCGACACCGCCCCGCCGTTGGGCGTGGTTGCTGATCCCAGTGGCGCCAGGATTCGTCCCATCAGACGAGTGAGCCCGCGGGGGACTGACGAAAGCTGGAGCTTCGACGTCGGCCCGGCCGGCGCCATCGTTCCTCGTCCATCGAGCGGCCTGACCATTACCGTGCCACCCGGTGCGGTCGTCTCGACGACGCACATCACGGTCACGGCGCTCAAGGGAGCGGCGGTCGCGTACCGCTTCGAGCCGCATGGTTTACAGTTCGCCGTCCCCCTGCGGCTGACGCAGTCGTTGTATGGCATCAAGCTCGATCATCCATCGTTAGGCGTCCCGCCACTCTTTGCCGGCTATTTCGCCGGTGATTCGTTGTCCGTGGATGCCGTCAGCGGCGACGCGCGGGTCATCGAGATTCTGCCGGTACGGATCGACGTCAAGTCGCACGCGGTCGTTCTTCAGATCCACCATTTTTCGGGCTATACCGTAGCGTCGGCGGCGGCAGACTCGCTCGTGGACGTGCGCTGATGCGACCCACGAGCGCTACCAGACGCGCGGGCCGCGGCCGACACGCGACCGCGGTCGGGACGCTCCTCGACGAAGCCCATCGCGCCGAGCGCGCCGGCCAGCGCGAGCTCGCACGGCGGCGCTACGAGAGCGCCCTCTACCTGCTTCGCTCCGACACCGACGCCGAAGAGGCATCGATGATCCTGCGTCGCATCGGCCGGCTCTATCTCGATGACGGCGATGTCGACGCGGGCCTCGACTGTGTCACCGCCGCCCTTGCCGTCGCCGAGCTGCGCGGCGATTCCGCGGCGATCGCGAACGCGAACAACATCATCGCCATCAGCCATTGGCAGCGCGGCCAGCTCGATGAGGCCGAGACGCTGTACCGCGAATCGGGCCGCATGGCACAAATCGCCGGCGACGCCCGGCTCGTTGCCATGGTCGAGCAGAACTTGGGCGTCATTGCGAGCATGCGTGGCGACGTGCCGCGCGCGCTACGCCACTATCGCGCTAGCCTCGCCGGTTATCGCACGCTGGGGCTCGATCACTGCGTTGCAAACTTGCTCAACGACATCGGCTTGGCGTACGCCGACCTCGGGCGGTGGGACGACGCCGAAAGCACGTATCGCGAGGCGTTGTCGCTCTGCGAGCTGTGCGGCGATGCGAGCACGGCCCTCATGGTCGATGTCAACCGCGCCGCGATGCGCATCGCCCGCGGCGACTATGTCGACGCCCAGGTCGTCTGCGAGCGCGTCCTGCAGGAGGCGCGGCCCCTCAACGACATTCGCGTGTTGAGCGAGGTGTACAAACACTGCGGGGTCATCGCCCGTGAGCTCGGACGCACCGAGGAAGCCGAGGAGCACCTGCGGGTCGCCTATGAGAGCGCCCTACGTCGCGAGGACCTCCTCCTCGCCGCCGAGAGCGCCCGCGAACAGGCGGAACTCTATACGACCCTCCGCCGCAACCGCGACGCGCTCCAAGCCTTGAACGCGTCGCATCGCCTCTTCGCCAAGCTCCGCGTCCAGCGCGACATCGCCGACGTCCGGCGCCGCATCGATCGGCTCGAGCGGCGCTTCCTCGACGTCGTTAGGCAATGGAGCCAGTCGATCGAATCGAAGGACCGCTATACGCTCGGCCACTGCGAGCGCGTCGCCGATTACACCTGCGCCATGGCGAAAGCGATGGGCTTCGACGACCAGACACTGTTCTGGATGCGTATCGGCGCGATGCTGCACGACGTCGGCAAGATCGTCGTCCCCTCGGACATCCTCAACAAGGCCGCCCCACTGACCCCGGCCGAACGCGCAATCATCGAACGGCACGCCTCGGCCGGAGCCGACCTGCTCAAGGACGTCGAGTTCCCGTGGGACGTCCTGCCGATGATCCGGCACCATCACGAACGTTGGGATGGGGCCGGTTACCCCGACGGGATGATCGGCGACGCAATTCCCGTGAGTGCTCGCATTTTGTGCGTCGCCGACGTGTACGATGCGCTCACCACCCATCGCCCCTATCGGGCCGCGTACTCCTCAGACGAGGCGCTCGGGGCGATGCGCGCCGATCGTGGCCGCGTCTTCGATCCCGACGTGCTCGATCGATTCGCACGTATTCTCGAGTCGCTCCCCGCGCCGATCGCGTTCCCGCCCCCGCCCCCGCCCCCGCCCCCACCCCCGTCACCACGAGCCAGTCGTGACGAACCCCGCTCCCCACCTCTTCTGGATCACGAGCCGCGCGGCGGGCACGCGCGCGGTGCCCGAGGCGGCAACCGTCGCCGTCGTCCCCTGGTTCGAGGAATCACTCTTCCTGAGCGCCATCCGCCTGGGTGCCGAGGATTGTGTCACCGCGGCCCAACTCGATACGCCAGGCCTGCTCCGCATTCTGCTCGTCGCCGCGGAGCGGCACCGCCTAACGTCATCGCTGCGCGCCGCGGCGTTCACCGACGAGCTCACCGGCTTGTACAATCGGCGTGGGTACGTCACGCGCGCCGCCACGTTGCTGAAGGTCGCCGAGCCGAAGACGATCTGGCAG
>QHUV01000253.1 GCA_003222065.1 Gemmatimonadota bacterium
CTCGTCGCTTGCGCTCCTCGGGACCGGCGCGGACAACAGCATGGACGGACGCGGACGAAAGAGCGACAACAACTCATCACGGATTTCCCGGATTCAAACAGATTTCACCGATTGCTCCTCTTCGACTACGCCTCCGCCCTCAACGAGCCCGGACGATGCTTTTGGTACGGCACACCAGTCGGGATCCGGCGCGAGGAGCTTCCCGACGTCGTTCTCAAAAATCATATCGTCCGGGCTCGTGGGGCGCCGAGTCGTGAGCGCTCACGGAGCAGATCCGTTGCATCCGTTCCATCCGTGAAATCCGTATCCAAGCCGTTGTCGCTCTTTAGTCCGCGTCCGTCCGTGCCGTGTCCGCGTTTGTCCGCGATCACGCTGTACCGGCAGCGGCGCGATTTTGGACACAGTGAAGCTCCCTGTGGATCGACTCCGCCGCGTCGCGGCCTTCGCGGATCGCCCATACCACGAGCGAGGCCCCGCGCCGAATATCGCCGGCAGCGAATACACCCGGGATCTTCGTTCGGTGTGTCACGTCGGTCGATACCAGCCCACCGGCATCGGGCGCTACCAAGCCAAGGTCGCGAAGCAAGCGGCTATCGTCGGGACCGGTGAATCCCATTGCCAGTAGCACGAGATCCGCTCGCAGCGTGAACTGCGTGCCGGGGAGCGGCAACATCCGCTGCGCGCCGTCCGCCGTCACTCCCGCTTCGACTCGGATGGCATGAAGGCGTTGTACCCGTCCGCCCCTTCCCGAAAATGCCGTCGTCGAGACACTCCATTCGCGCGCGCACCCCTCTTCATGCGCGTGGGACGTGCGGAGTTGCATGGGCCAAAGAGGCCACGGGGTCGATTCGGCGCGGTCCGCCGGCGGCTCCGGGAGTAATGCAAACTGCTGGACGTTGCGGGCGCCCTGCCGGATGCAGGTGCCGGCGCAGTCGGCGCCAGTATCGCCGCCACCGATGATCACGACCCGCTTGCCCCGGGCATCGATGAGTGTTTGCTCATCGATGGTATCGCCGGCGAGCCGGCGATTCTGCTGGGTGAGAAAGTCCATCGCGAGATGGATGCCGCGCAACGCACGGCCCGGGACGTCGAGCTCGCGCGCGGCCTGCGCGCCGCCCGCCAGACAGACCGCGTCGAAGTCTCGTCGCAGCGCGTCGACGGGAACGTCCTCGCCGACATTGACGCGAGTTCTAAAGACGACGCCTTCGGCCGCGAGCTGCGCGAGGCGGCGGTCCAGCACGGACTTCTCGAGCTTGAAGTCGGGGATGCCGTATCGAAGCAAGCCGCCGAGCCGATCAGCCTTCTCGAAAACGACGACGCTGTGGCCGAATCGCCGGAGCTGCTGCGCGGCCGCGAGTCCCGTTGGACCGGAGCCGATCACCGCGACTCGTCGTCCGCTCTCTTCGCGCGGCTGCTGCGGCGTCACCCACTGCTCGGCAAAGCCGCGATCGGCGATCGCCTGCTCGATGGTGCGAATCGCCACCGGCTGCTCGACGAGCGAGAGCACGCACGCCGACTCACACGGCGCGGGACAGAGGCGTCCCGTGAACTCTGGGAAATTGTTCGTGGCGTGAAGCGTGTCGAGCGCCTCGCGCCAGCGCCCGCGGTAGACGAGGTCATTCCAGTCCGGGATGACGTTGCGGACCGGACAGCCCGTGTCACCCTGGCAGAAGGGTACGCCGCAATCCATGCATCGCGCTCCCTGCTCGCGCAGCGTGTGCTCCGCCACCGGCGCGTAAAACTCTCGCCAATGCTGCACGCGCGCATTCACCGGCTCACGCGTCGGCGTCGCGCGGCGAAGAGTGAGAAATCCTCTCGGATCACCCAAGTCGCGCTTCCTCCTCGGCCCGCCGTGCGTCCGCGTGACGCGTCCGCGCGAGCGCCTTACGATACTCCACGGGCATAACGAGAACGAAGTGGCGGAGCGTCTGTTCCCATCGAGCGAGGACGTGCCGCGCGCGCGGGCTTCCCGTGTATCGCGCGTGCTGCTCCACGAGCCGGCGCAGGATCTCGCGGTCGGCGGCGTCGACCACCGGCCCGAGCTCCACCATTTCGCGATTGCAGCCTCGCTCGAATACATCGCCTTCGTCCAGCACGAACGCGATGCCGCCGCTCATCCCGGCGGCGAAGTTCCGTCCGGTACGACCGAGCACGACGACGACGCCACCCGTCATGTATTCGCAGCCATGGTTGCCGACGCCTTCGACGACCGCGAGAGCGCCGCTGTTTCGCACGGCGAATCGCTCCCCCGCCAGGCCGCCGAAGTACGCTTCCCCTGAAGTCGCGCCATACAGCACGGTGTTGCCGACGATGACCGTCTCGTCAGGCAGGAACAGCGACCCTTTTGGCGCACGAACGACGAGCCGGCCTCCGGAAAGACCCTTGCCCACGTAGTCGTTCGCCTCGCCTTCGAGCTCGAGGGACAGCCCGTGCGCGGCAAAGGCGCCGAAGCTCTGCCCCGCCGAGCCGACGAACCGCAGGACGATGCTCTCGTCAGGCAGCCCAACGTCGCCGTAACGCCGGGCAATCTCTCCCGACAGCATCGCCCCGACGGCCCGATCAGCGGTTTTGATGGGCAGACGGGCCGACACTCGTTCGCCCAGCTCGAGCGCGGGGTGCGCGAGCTCGATGAGCTTGTGATCGATGACGTCGTCCAGACCGTGCTGCTGCGCCTGCACGTGATGCCGCGACACGGCCACGCCCCTCTCGGGCAAGTGCAGCAGCGCGGAAAGATCGAGTGCGCGCGCCCTGTCGTTCGAAGCTGCCGCACGCGGGCGGAGCACGTCGGTGCGGCCGATCATCTCGTTCAGCGTGCGGAAGCCGAGCTGCGCCATCAGCTCACGCACTTCCTCGGCGACGAAGAAGAAGTAGTTGATCAGATCCTCGGGACGACCAGCGAAGTTCGCGCGGAGCTCCGGGTCTTGTGTCGCGATCCCGACCGCGCACGTGTTGAGGTGACACTTGCGCAGCATCACGCAGCCGGCGACGACGAGCGGCGCCGTGGCGAATCCAAATTCATCGGCGCCGAGCAACGCGGCGATGATGACGTCACGGCCAGTCTTGAGCTGTCCGTCAGTCTGAAGACGCACCCGTCCGCGCAAGCCTTTGAGAATCAGCGTCTGCTGCGTCTCGGCGAGACCGAGCTCCCACGGAATTCCAGCACGCTTGATCGACGAGAGTGGCGACGCGCCCGTGCCGCCGGAGTCGCCGGAGATCGTGATCAAGTCCGCGCGCGCCTTCGCGACGCCCGCCGCGATCGTGCCAACGCCCGACTCGGCGACGAGCTTTACCGAGACCGTGGCGCGCGGATTCACGCTCTTGAGATCATGAATCAACTGCGCGAGGTCCTCGATCGAATAGATGTCGTGGTGCGGCGGCGGCGAGATGAGCGTCACACCGGGCGTCGCGTGGCGCGTCCGCGCGATCACCTCGTCCACCTTGTGACCGGGGAGCTGACCGCCTTCACCGGGCTTCGCGCCTTGCGCAATTTTGATCTGGAGCTCCGCCGCGGTTACGAGGTATTCCGTGGTCACGCCGAAGCGAGCCGATGCCACTTGCTTGATCGCGCTGTTGCGTTCCGTGCCGAACCGCGCGCGCTCCTCTCCACCCTCGCCGGTATTGCTGCGACCGCCGAGGCGATTCATCGCGACGGCGAGCGTCTCGTGCGCCTCGCGGCTGATGGATCCGAATGACATCGCCCCGGTGACGAAGCGCCTGACGATCGCCGACGCGGGTTCCACCTCGTCGAGTGGGATCGCGTCACGCGCGTCGAAATCCAGCTGCCCGCGGAGAGTCCTGCGCCTAACGGCTTCCTCGTTCGCGAGCAGACTGAACTCGCGGTAGGTCGCGGGCTCGTTCTGGCGCGTCGCGTGTTGCAGTTTCGCGATCGTCGACGGATTCCAGGCGTGATGCTCGCCCTGAACGCGGTAGTGGTAATCTCCGCCGAAGTCGAGCGAGGCTGATTCAGCGTTCGCGCCGAAGGCAGCGGCGTGGCGCTCGAGCGTGTCGGCCGCCAGCGTCTCCAGTCCGATCCCGCCAACGGGCGACGACGTCCCGGTGAAGTGCCGCTCGACGAGCGCACGATCCAGCCCGATTACCTCGCAGATTTGCGCACCGCAAAAGCTCTGCAGCGTCGAGATACCCATCTTCGACAGGATCTTGAGCAAACCCTTACCAACGGCACTCACGTACTTCGCCCGAGCGATCTCGGGGTCGGAGAGGGCGGCGATGTCGCCGCGGCGCGCGAGCTCGGCGACCGTCGCGAGCGCGAGATAGGGATGCACGGCACTCGCGCCATACCCCACGAGCAGGGCGAAGTGAGCGACTTCCCGGGGCTCCGCCGTCTCCGCGACGAGGCTGACGCGCGCGCGCAGCCGTTCGCGAATGAGATGGTGATGCACGGCGGCGACGGCGAGCAGCGACGGAATGGGCGCATGCTTCGCATCGACGCCACGGTCACTCAATATCAGTATGCCGCATCCGGCGCGTACGGCGTCCGCTGCGTCGCGACAAAGCGCGTTCACGGCCGGCGCGAGCGCGTCCGGGCCGCCGGCGGCGCCGAAGATCGTCGGCAGGGTCGTGACCGCCAGACCGGGCACCGACAGCGCGCGAAGGGAGCGCATGGTCGCCGCGATCAGCACTGGCTGGTCGAGCCACAGGTATTTGGCGTGCTCCGGCGTCTCGTCGAGCAAGTTCGGCTGTGGACCGAGGTTCATGCCTAACGACATGACGAGCCGCTCGCGAATCGGGTCTATCGCCGGATTCGTCACCTGCGCGAATTGCTGCCGGAAGTACGCGTACAATAACTGCGGCCGTTCGGAGAGCACGGCGAGCGGCGTGTCATTCCCCATCGAGCCGACCGGCTCCTCTCCGGCCGTCGCCATCGGCGCGAGGACCGTCGGGAGCTCCTCGGCCGTGTAGCCGAAGGCGCGTTGCTGCCTGACGAGCTCTGTCATCCCGAGATGGCTTTGCTCCTCGGGATGACAGTCGTTGAGTGTGACGCGATGCTCCCCCACCCAGCGCCGATACGGTCGCCGGGATGTCAGCTCCTCCTTCAATTCCACGTCGTCGAGAATGCGTCCCTGCGTCGTGTTGACAAGCAGCATGCGCCCGGGCTGTAGCCGTCGGTGAACGCCATTGCCGCTGGTCCGTCCCATGGCTCGAGCAACGCCGAGTGATACTCGTAAAAGGCGCGGCGTTCCGGGGGCATCGTTTCATCGCCTTCCCACGCCTCGGGCATGAGCATCATCATCGCGTGCGCGAGGGGGCGTCCAGCTTGAACGAGGAGCTCGAGCACATTGTCGAAGCAGGCCGAATCGCTCTGTCCTTCAGATACAACAGGGAGCAGTTGGGCGACATCGGCGCCGAACAGATCGGATGCGATGCACGATTCGCGCACGCGCATCCATGTCAGGTTGCCACGCAGCGTGTTGATCTCGCCGTTGTGGCACACGTAGCGGTACGGATGCGCGAGCGGCCACGATGGAAAGGTGTTCGTGGAGAAGCGCGAGTGGACCAGCGCGAGCGCGGACGCGAAGTCGGGCTCGACGAGGTCAGGGTAGAAGTGACGCAATTGCGTCGGCCGGAGCATGCCTTTGTAGACGAGCGTGCGCGACGACAGGCTGGCGACGTACGTCGCCGGCTGCCCTCCACGCGCCGCCTCACGAGTCGCTCGCTCGATGCGTTTGCGAATGACGTACAAGGTACGCTCGAAGGTCGAGGGGTCGTCGACGTCGAGATTTACGCCCAGCGGCGCGACGAAGAGCTGGCGAATGGCG
>QHUV01000254.1 GCA_003222065.1 Gemmatimonadota bacterium
TCCGGGAGCGCATGATCCCATTCCTAGGCTGAGGGTTCGCTGCTTCAAGCGCAATGATCGTGCGCCAATCGACCGAATCGGGCACATACCGCCTCCTGGGAGAGTTAGTAAATCGACGCGACTTCTAATCTTGCGAACGAAATGCTTGACATTTTCTGCCGCGTCCCCAGAGTGGACGGCCACAGAAGGCGCAGCCCACGCTCACCTGCTCTCGCGGGAGCCGTTATGCACGGAACGCTCGGCAGGCTCGCGAACGCGCGAACGTGCAGCCGCGTTCGGTCTCGGCTTCGGTCTGCGTTGCTAATCGCTGTTACCACCGTTGGACCGCGCGTCGCAATCGCTCAGAGAGTGACCCTGACGGGTTTCGTGCGCGACTCCGCCGGAGCGCCAATACCGGAAGCCGATGTCAGCATTCCGGCGGCGCACCTTCTGACGCGCACCGACAATTCGGGTCTGTTTTCGCTGACGCGGGTGAGCGCGGGCGCGGTGGAGGTCTCGGTCCGCAGGCTCGGCTACGTGCCGAGAAGTTTGCAACTCGACATTAATCCGACAGGTAGCGACACCGTCGCGGTTACGATGGTCGCTCAGGCGCTCGAGCTTCCCGGCATTGTCGTCACGGAGCAAACGAAACGTCACCTGCTATGGATCGAGGATTTCTACCGCCGCCGCTCGAAGGGTATCGGCGGTACGTACTACACGCGTGACGACATCGAGGCCAGACACGCATCGCGCCTGAGCGATGTTCTTCGTGACGCACCTGGCGTCCGGTTTGTCCGCTCGCGCGGCGGCGGCAACGGCATCCGCTTCGACACGCCGGCGAACTTCCGCCGCGATTGTCTTCCGCAGTATTTCGTCGACGGCCAACGCGTCATGAATCTCGAGGTGGATGATCTGCCGGCGCGCGACGTCGAAGGCGTCGAGCTCTACGCCGGCCCCTCCAGCACGCCAACGCAGTTCCAACAGGGAGCGGTGACGTCGTGCGGAACGGTCGCGATCTGGTCCCGAGTGCCCGGCACGTGATGGGCACTGCCTAACGACTAGTGAGGCCCGCGGGCAACGCAACGCGCGCCGGCGGTTTCGCCGGCGCGCTTTTTCATCCTCGTACGAGCCATCGATCTACTGGCGAGGCGGCCTCACGTCGACACCGTAAACGACGCTCACGGCGGTCACGCCCTTGTTCGGACTTCCCGCGACCCCCGCCGGGAATATGAATGCCGTCAGCGCCGTGCCTCCCACGCGCGTCCCCGCGACCGGATCGAGTAGCGGCTGCTGCGCCGCGCCGACCGGCGCCAGAATCTTGCTCAGCGTTGGGGCTGTGGTTCCGCTGTTGAAGACGCGGAGCACCAGCGAATCGGGAGCGAACGTCGCGTATGTCGTCGGCGCGCCGAACGCTACGCTGGAAAATGACGGGCTGCTCGGCAGCGCCGTTGCTGACACTGTGTCGCGCGTTTTGTAAACGTCGACCGGCCCGACGCCCGTCGCCGCCACGAAGGCCCTGATGGCCACCTGATTCGCCGGCACGGTCGGCTTCGTGTCCGTGATCAGAACGAAATGTTGATGCGGCGTCGCGCCAGCGCGAGCGAGGCCGGTGTGCAGGATCGTGTAGTACGTGTTCGCCGCCAGCGTCAACGTCGTGTCGAATATGACTTGCGACACGACGTTGATGTCCGTGCTCTGCATGTTGGTGAACACGCGGAAGTGCCGCGCCCCGGCATTGATTCCTGTGTACGTACTCACGGTGCGATACGGAATGTATCCCGTGCTCGGATCGGCGAAGTTGAGGTTCTCCACCGCATCCATGAGATGGACGTCCACCTCGCCAGTATCTGGCATGGCATGGACGTAACGAACGAACGCCAATGCTGGAACGTCGGAAGTCGTTCCCGTGATGTCCTTGCTGCAGCCTAAGATCATGGCCGAGGCAAGAGCGAACGACGCGATGCGAAGTAATCTCATGAACGAAGTCTCCACGAAAACATGATGGCAATGCCGCGTGCGGTGTCGCGAGCGTCCCGTTTCTTCGCGCCCCTATGATCCGCCTGGGGGCCCGCCGGTACCACCAGCCGGTGGCGCGCCGGTACCACTGAGTCCACGTGTCACAATGAAGGCTCCAATTGCCAGCACGGTAGCGCCGATCGCGACTGCCGTTCGGCCCCGCGAGAATTCCCGCTTCTGCATCGTGCTGACGAAGCCGGCGTTCAGCGGTACCTGCTCACCAGTCCAGTGACTCGACCCCCCGCTGAGCAGATCGATCCCGGCCACGCTCACGACGTACGAGTCTTCGGTTCGCCTAACGAGCGTGCCTTCCACTTTCAGGACGCCGGGTCCGAGCCGATCACTGAGACCGACTCGCCCGGCGTCCGTGATTTCGAACGCATACCGCTCGCCTGGTACGGGTGTCACACCACTCATCGGCACGTACCGATAACAGCCGGCGTGCAGGGCGATCGTTGAAAGAGCTGGCAACGAGATCAACAGCCGTCGCATCAGAAACCGTAGGTCCCCTTGGCGGCGGCCGATGGTCCACCAATACCACCGAGGTTATAGAATGGAAGCAAGCGCACCTGCATCTCCTGATATGGAACCGGGAACTCGAGAGGCGTTCCTTCCACGAGGTCGCCCCACCCACGCTCGGCCTGGAACCACTGACCATAGCCCGTGAAGTACGTCTCGATGCGGTACTCGTACTTGAGCGCCTCCATGGCCGTGCCGCAGGCTGTCGGACCGCTCGGTCCGGTGGGCACGCGCGGCACGCAGGCGCCACCACCCGGCACCGGATCGGTCGCCGTCGCGATTACGCCCGCCAGCTTTGGCAGCTTGCCCTTCGACACGCGAGAGTTGTCGATCAGCGGCAGGGCCGAGGCGACGTCGCCCTTCCGGAGGTAGCCTTCCGCGGCGAGCAAGTCGACCTCCGCCTTGGGGAACTCAATCCACGCTCCAGCATTGTCGGAGTTGCTCACCGTTAGGTATCGGAACCTGAAATGGTCGTAGAACGACGTGCCCCAGGGGTCGCCCGGCGGATCTTCGCCAGCTGGACGATTGCGGAAATACAAGCCGCTGTTTCCCGGAACGCCATTCGGGCCGCCCGAGACGGTATTCTGCGTGGCGCGATCTTCGCCCGCCGGCCAGCGCGCGTCCGGCGTCTTCAGCAGGAATGCTTGGCGGTTGATCATCGGCGTCGCGAGCCATGCGTCATAAGCGCCGGAGGTGTCAGCCATTCCCAAGTACATCATCGACACATCGCCCCAGCCCTGGTAGCGATATGCGTTCGTGACTTCCGTCTGCTGCCATCCCGCCTGAATCGAAAGCTGCACAACTAGGTCAGAAGTGATCCCGTTCGTCGCATCCGCGATGACCTGAGTCCAATCGACCGCCGCACGTTCGGTCGGCGTGCGGGCAACGCCGGCACGAAATCGCGCCTGATACGAACGGACGATCTTGATGAACGTCGGCTGATCGATGCTCACGCCGTTGATCCATGTCGATGTGAACGCCGCCAGTGAGCCAGTCACCGCGGACGACCGCGCAATCGTTAGGGCGCTATCCAGATCGGCGAGTGCTTGCGTCATTACGTTGGCATGTCCGACGAGCGCCGGCGGGGCTCCGATCGTCGGCGTTGCCGGAAGCACGATCGCAGCCGAGTCGTACATCAGCGCGGTGTTGCCTTGGGCGAGCCCCAGCTCGAAGAACCCCCAAGCGCGCGCTCTGGCATTCTGCGATGCCGATCCGAGCGTGTGCCCCGCGGCGACAAATGCATCGAGTGCGTTGATCGCGTTCGAGAGAGCACGCGCCTGCTTCTGCATGTTCTGGAAGTCGGCGTAGTGCACGCCGGCTCCGCTGTTGTTGACTGAATTGTCGATGAACCGGCGAGGAATGGCCGCCCGATACACCATGTCGAAATTCGCCACATTGCCGTAGTTCTCCAGCGACATCGCGTTGAGCTGCGGCGCGAGATTGTTCGTGTGCACGCCGCTGTTTGTGAAGCCGACTTGCAGAAAACCCTGGGCGAAGACGGCTTCGATATCGGTCGCTGTCCCGTAAACCTGCGCAATGTTCGGGTTGTTGGGGTTGTTCACCCCCAACACATCCTTGCACGCCGCCGCTGCGAACGTGGCCGCGACCACGACAAGGCCCGTAGCCAGTTTGTTCATTCGAATTCACCTCGTGGAGGGTCACGCCTCGCGGAAGACAACGATTCGGCTCCCGCGAAGCCAGACGCTTAGAAGCGCGTGCTCAGACTGAGCGAGAACGTGCGGAGATTGGGGAACTGGTACGCGTCGACGCCGTTCACCGCGCCCGATCCGGACACGCTTCCCGCGTTGGTGACGCCGACCTCTGGATCGTAGCCCGAGTAGTTCGTGAACGTCTTCAGGTTCCGACCGACCAGGCCGATCGTCCAGTCACCGACGCCTCGCACCGGGCCATAGTTGTACGAGACGTTCACTTCACGGATCTTGGCGTAACTCGCCTTCTCGAGGTTCACGCTGTTGACGCCTAACGCGTCGTACAGGCCGCCGACGCCGATACCGGCGTCCGCCGGACCCTGCCGCCAGTAGTAGCCGATTGGCTTCGCGTCCTCGACGCTCTTGCTGTGCTGATCCTCCTCGCGATCCTGGAAGTCGCCGAACGACCATGCCCGTGCCTGATTCCACACATACTGGCCGAACGAGCCGTCAACGAGCGCGTACAGGAACAGGCGCTTGTAGTTGAAGGTTTGGGAATGGCTCAGCCGGAACTTGGGCAGCGCGCTGCCGAGGAAGACGTTCGCCGACGAGCCCGTGACCGGATCGCGCAATTTGATCGGCATGCCCCAATTGAGCTGTCCACCCCATGGGGCTTGCGATGAGGGTAGCACCGCGTTCCAAAGATTCCTCTTGATGCCGTCGCCTAACGAATTGCCCGCGCCGACCCAAACGATGAGACCGTCGCCGTTCTTCTGGAAGGCGCTGCCAGGGCCGCCGCACTGCGCCTGGAACGGTCCAGGGAGCTCGGCGCAGCTCGTAATGAACTTCCTGCCATAAAACTCCGCGTACGGATACCCCGCCTGCGCGTAGAAGACCGAGCCCGAA